>JACQAX010000205.1 GCA_016194795.1 Deltaproteobacteria bacterium
CGACGACGAGGCCGTGCGCCTCATGAACGACACGGCCTACGGCCTCACGGCGGGGGTGTACACGCCGTCGCGCGAGCGGGCCGAGCGCCTGCTCGCCAAGGTGAACGCGGGCAGCGCCTACTGGAACTGCTGCGATCGCGTCAGCCCGTATCTGCCTTGGAGCGGCCGCCAGGACTCAGGCCTGGGCTCGACGCTCTCGCATCTCGGCATCCGGTCGTTCGTGCGGCCTAAAGCTTACCACCTGATGGGTTGAGACCCGCCTCAGGCGGCTTTTTTTCTCGTGACCGGGTGCTTGGCGGCGTCGTGGCCCCAGCCCTCGATGCGAGTCCATTTGCGATCGGGCGTGTAGCCGTAGACCTCTTTGAGCGTCTTGCACGTGCCGGGGCCCGAGCCGACCTCGACGTCTTCGGCGGTGAACTGCGACGGGTGCTCGTAGCCGCACGCGTGCGTCACCGCGAGCAGCTCGTTGCGGAACGACTGGCAGAAGCGCGCGAAGCGCTGGCTCTGCACATGGGGGTCGAGGCCCGCCTGCAGCCAGCTGCTTTGCGTCGCGATGCCGCTCGGGCAACGATCCGTGTGGCACTTCTGCGCCTGGATGCAGCCGATCGAGAGCATCGACTCGCGCGCGATGTTGATCATGTCGACGCCCATCGCGAACGCCACGACGGCGCGGTCGGGAAAACCCAGCTTGCCCGAGCCGATCCAGGTGACCTTGTCGGCCATCTTCTCCTCGAGAAACGTTTTGTAGACGCGCGAGAAGCCGACCTTGAACGGCAGCGACACGTGGTCGGCGAACGTCAGGGGCGCGGCACCCGTGCCGCCCTCGCCGCCGTCGATCGTGATCCAGTCGGGGCCTTTCTTGGAGCGCTTCATCTCCTTGGCGAGCTCTTCCCAGAAGTCGAGATGGCCGACGGCCGACTTCACGCCCACCGGAAGGCCGGTCGAGCGCGCGATGTCCTCGATGAACTTGATCATCGTCTTCACGTCGTGGAAGGCGGAGTGCGAGTTCGGGCTGATGCAGTCTTTTCCGGGGTGCACGCCACGGATGCGCGCGATCTCCTCAGTGACTTTTCGCCCGGGCAGCACGCCGCCCTTGCCCGGCTTGGCGCCCTGCGAGAGCTTGATCTCGATGCCACGCACGTTCTGGTAGCCTTCGACGGTCTCGAGAAGCTTGTCCATCGAGAAGCTTCCGTCGAGGTCGCGGCAGCCGAAATAGCCGGTGCCGATCTGGTAGATGACGTCGGCGCCGTTGCGATGGTGGGGGCTCAGGCCGCCTTCGCCGGTGTTGTGGTAGCAGCCCGCGAGCTTGGCGCCGCGGTTGAGCGCCTCGATGGCGTGGCCGCCGAGCGAGCCGAAGCTCATCGCCGAGATGTTCACGATCGAGTCGGGCCGCCACGCTTTCTTGCGGTCGTGCTGCTCGCCCAGGATCTTCGCCGCGGGAATGCTTTCGGCCTTGTCGTGGATCGAGGCGGCGAAGCTCGTCTCGCCGTGCGGAAAGACGGCGTGCTTGATGATCGGATAGCCGGTGCCGTAGATCTGGTCGTCGGTGCCGAAGCCGAAGTAGTTGTTCTCGCCGCGCGCCGAGCGGTACACCCATTCGCGCTCCTCGCGGTTGAAGGGCGCCTCCTCGTGGTTGTTGGCGACGATGTACTGCCTGAGCTCGGGTCCGATCTCGATCAGGAAGTAGCGGATGTGCCCCACCACCGGGAAGTTCATGAGGATGTTGTCGCCGCTGAAGAAGCGGTCGTAGACCGCCAGGCAGGCGAGGCTCGCCGCCGCGGCCCAGGCCGTCCAGCCCCACAAACCCAGACCATTGAAGTACTGCCCCGCCACCGCCGTCATATGAGTGAAGGTCATGACGGTCTTTTCGACTGATTTTGTTTAGTTCTTGAAACGGGGAAAAACTTGCCGGCGGGCGCCGGGCCTCAGGCGCGCCAGGCCGCGACCGCGAGCGAGAGCCAGCCCGCCAGGAACAGGAGCCCGCCCAGCGGCGTGATCGCCCCCAGCCAGCGGGTGCCGGTGAGCGCGAGCGCGTAGAGGCTGCCGGAAAAAATCGCCGAGCCGGCCGTGAAGCACCAGCCCGGAACGCCGGCCGAGGCACCGGGATTCTGCGCGGCCCAGAGGCCCACGCCGACGAGCGCCAGCGCGTGGTACATCTGATACTGCGCGCCCGTCTGGAAGACGGCGAGCAGCTCGGGCGCCAGCCGCGCCTTCAGCGCGTGCGCCCCGAAGGCGCCGGCGGCGACGCTCACGAACCCCGAAAGCGCGCCCAGGACGAGCCAGTGGCGCGCGATCACGGGCGCGCCTCGGGCGACGAGCGGTCCTGCGCCCTGGCGTGCTTCAGCGCGCGCGCCTGCGCGGCCTTGCGGCCGAGAAAGAGATTGATCCAGCGAAAGACGAAGTACGGCTGCGTGTCGCGAAACCACGACGCCCACTTCATCCCGAACGGGAACGCGATCTCGAACCTGCCGCGCTCGATGCCGTTCCAGACGATGCGCGCCGCGCGCTCGGCGCTCATGATCCACGGCATCGGGAACTTGTTGTCGGCGGTGAGGTCGGTCGCGATGAAGCCCGGGCGGATGGCGCTCACGCCGATGCCGTAAGGCGCGAGGTCGGCCTCGATCGCCTGCGCGAAGACGAGCTCGGCCGTCTTGGTCGCGATGTAGAAGGCGGCCATCGGCATCCCCCGTCCGGCCGCCAGGCTGGACGTGACCGCAATGTGGCGATCGCGAAGCCCCAGCCGCACCCACTCGCGCGGGCCACGACCATCGAGAAGGCCGTCGCCGTGCCGTTCACCTCGAAAACCTCGACGCATTTTTCGGCGCACTTGGGATCGGTCGGGCTGTAGTTGCCTTCGATGCCGGCGTTGGCGATGAAGTTCGTGAGCTCAGGCGCGAGCGCGACGATGATCTTCTCGACGGCCGCGCGGTCGCGGATGTCGGCCAGATGCTCGGTGCAGCCCGCGGGCGCGGTGCCCGGCTTGCGCACCAGCGCGTGGACGCGATACCCCCGCGCCTTGGCCTCTTCGCAAAGCGCGCGACCGATGCCGCGCGCGGCTCCCGTGATCAATACCGAACGTTGGCTCATAGCAAACCCACTCCCCTGTCGATCAGTTCTCCCAGGCGCGGCGACGAGCGCGCCAGCTCGCCCAAACGCGCGCGCACGGGCGCGCTCCAAGGGCCGTCGAGCTCGAGCAGCTCCAGCCGCAGCAGCCAGTCGCCCGGGTACGAGCGCTCGAGCTCGGCGTGGACCGCCGCGAGCTCTTTCTGGTTGTGCGGCCCCAGGCGCCCGCTCTCGCGCACGATGCGCACCTTCTCGTAGAGCGCGGCGAGCGCTTTGTTGGCCGGCGTCTCGTTGCTCGTCTGGCGCGCGGGCTTCTGCGAAAAACCGCCCGTCGCCGCGAGATAGCGCGCTCGATCGGGCGCGCCGCCGAAAACCGACGTGACGGCCGCGCCACAGGCCAGGTCGTAGGTGCCCCACGACGGGTCGAAGAGCACCCGCGCGCCGAGCTTCACCGTGCACTTCTCGAACACGGCGACCAGCGCCGTTGCGCCCTCGCGCGTCGCGCGCTGGAACTCGCCTTCCACCACCACGCCCGAGGCGAACTCGAGCCGGCCCTTGCCAAAGGCGGCGTCGTCGAGCTCCGCGGGCGAGCGCCCGTCCTTGAGCTTGCCGACCGGGGTTCCGAAACCCTGTTGATGCTGGGACACGCCCTGGCCCGGAAGCTCGAACTCCCCGCTCGCGAGCTGGCACGGCCCCTTGAAGCAAAGGTAAGCCGGCTCGCCACGGGCGTCCCGCACGATCTCGGAGAGCAGCCCGCCGATCTGAATGCCCGAGTCGAGCTGGGTGGTGGTGACCGTGGCGGCGACGCGCGCCTTCTCAAGACCCTCGAGCCCGCCCCGCCGGAAAGCCAGGCGCCCGGCGAACTCCTCGAGCACTTCCTTGAGGCGCTGAAAGCTCGGCGTGACGAAAAGCTGCGGCTGGGGCTTGGTGATGTCGTACGACATCTCGATGCAGTCGATCGAGAACGGGATCTTCTTCACCTCGGGGCCGAGGCAGTGGTAGCTCTCTCCCACCGACGAGAGCAGCCCGGCTCCGTAGATCTTCGGGCTCTTCATGTCTCCCACCAGGCCGTATTCGGTCGTCCACCAGCCCATTCGTGCAAGCTGGGTCGCCTCGCTCACGAAGTCGACGCGCGCGAGCGCCTCGTCGAGCCGTTTCTGCGAAGCCGCGATCATCGCCTCGGTCGAGCTCGGGTCTTCCTTCGTATCGGAAAGGTTGCGGATGGCCTCGTAGACGTCCATGTCCTGGCTCGAGAAGATCACCTTTCGCGCGATCTCGCCGTACTGGTAGAGATAGTCGGCGTACTCCTGGTCGGCGATGATCGGCGCGTGGCCCGCGGCCTCGTGGACGATGTCGGGCGCGGGGGTGTAGTCGAGATGCTCGAGCTTTCTCATGTCGCAGGCGATCGGCAGGATGCCCAGGCTCAGAAACTCCATGAAGACGGCCGGCGGGATGAAGCCCACGATCGCGCACGCGCGCCAGCCGAAGCGCTCCAGCTTCTCGTCCATCTCGTCGATCAGGGGGATGTGCTCGATGCTGATCCCCGTCTCGTCGAGCCCGTCCAGGTACTTCTGATGGGCGTGCTCGGCGAAAAAAGCGCGTGAGACCCGCATGATATAGCGCCAGCCCGCCTGGTCGATCGGCGTGTAGAGCGACCCGTTTTGCTCCGCGACAAAAGGATGGAGGTACGCCGGCACCTTTTCTTTGATCGTTGGACGCTTCATGAGTTACAAAGCTAGCAGGACCATCGACGGGATGTAAACGTGCAAGCAAGGCTTATCTGGCACCTCGACCTCGACTGCTTTTTCGTCTCGGCCATGCGCCTGTCCAACCCCAGCCTGAGAAACAGGCCGGTCGCGGTCGGGGGCGGCGGGCCGCGCGGCGTCGTCTCGTCGGCGTCCTATGAGGCCCGCAAATACGGCGTGCGAAGCGCGATGCCGACGGCGCGCGCCCTCAAGCTCTGCAAAACCCTGGTGCTCGTCCCGGGCGATTACGAGCTCTTCTCGAAGCTCTCCCGACAGGTCTTCGACATCGCGGCCCGCTACGCGCCGGTCGTCGAGCAGACCGGCATCGACGAGGGCTACCTCGATATGACCGGCTCCGAGACGCTGTTCGGCCCGCCTCTCGAGGCGGGCCGCAAGCTCCGCGCCGAGGTGCTCAAGGAGACCGGCCTGACCATCTCGATCGGCATGGGCGCCAATCGAATGGTCGCCAAGGTGGCCACCGACTTCTGCAAGCCCGACAACATGCATCTCGTGGAGAGCGGCACCGAGGCGAAGTTTCTCGAGCCGCTCGAAGTCGGGCGCCTTCCCGGCTGCGGGCGCGTGACCCAGCGCTGGCTGGCCGACCGCGACCTCAAGACCATCGGCCAGCTTCAGCGCTACCCGGTCGACGTTCTCGAAAGGCATCTGGGCTCTTTTGGCACCCATCTTCACGAGATGGCCTGGGGCAAAGGCAGCGTCGAGTTCCACGAGGAAGCCAAGACGCGCTCGATCTCGCGCGAAACCACCTTCTCGGCCGATCTCGACGACGAGCGCGAGCTCAAGCAGATCCTCTGGGGCATGGCGAGCGAGCTGGGAGCCGAGCTGCGCTCCGAGGGCGCTTACGCCCGGGCGCTCCGGCTGAAGCTCCGCTACCCGCCCTTCGACACGGTCACGCGCTCGCGCGTGCTCGAGGCGCCCACGCACGGAGACCAGGCGATTTTCGCCGCGATTTGCGAGCTTTTCGACGACCACTGGGAGGAGCGCGCCCCGCTTCGCCTCATCGGGATGGGCTGCGTGCTCGGCGAGGGCAGCCGGCAGCTGGGGCTTTTCGAGGACGTCCGGCGCGAAGCGCGGCTCGATACCATCGACGCCTTGAAGGACAAGATCCGCTCCAAGTTCGGAAACCGGGCTCTGTCGACCGGTCGAGACCGGAATACCGACTAAACACTTTCGGTTTTATCTCTCGAAATGCATCGTTTTCCGTGCGAAACGCAACGTAGTTGACGCCAGCAACAATCTCTTAAATCTTAATACTACCTTCAAGACTTGTCGGTACCGGACCCGATTGTTATTTCTCCGACGAGTGGAGCCCATAGTAATAAACCCACATTTTCTTGAGGAGAAGCACCAATATGAATAACGCAACCCATCCACGCGAAAAGCTCATCCATACAGCCGCCCGACTGGTCCACCAGCAGGGGTGGACCATTACCGGAATCAACCAGATTCTCAACGAGGCCGGCATCCCGAAGGGTTCGTTCTATTATTATTTCCGCAGCAAAGAGGCGCTCGGCGTGGCGGTCCTGCAGCTGCACCAGGCGAATCTGAAGAAGGTGCTCGAGAGCACCCTGCTCAATCCCGCGCTCGCGCCGGACGAGGCGCTGGCGTCGTTTCTCCAGGCGGTGCACGAGGGCCCGATGGCGGACGTTTTCCGGTACGGCTGCCCCGCGGGCAACTTCGCCTCGGAGATCGCGACGCAGTGCCCGGCTCTCCTCGCCGAGGCGACGCGGGCGCTCGAGCTCTATCGCGAGGCCCTGCGCAAGCTCATCGAGCGCGCGCGCGCCGACGGCGCGAGCGCCGGCGACGCCGACCCCGACGCGCTCTCGTCGATCGCGCTGATGGTCTTGCAGGGCGCGCTGCTCAGCTACAAATGCGTGGGCACGGTCGAGCCGCTCGAGCTGGCGCACGCCGAGCTCCGTCGGCTCGTCTTCGGAAACCGTATCTCCGCGACGCTCGCCCAGGCGCGCCTCAGCGCCGCCCACGACCGCCAGCCCGAGGCGCTGGCGTCTTAAGCGCGCGGGCAACGAGATCGGAGCGGACGTCCGCGCGCGGGACCTTGAAGTCGAACCACGCCCGGACGTCCGCGTCGAGCCCGATGCCATGCATGTAGTTGTACAGCGCCTTGCGCAGCCCCACGCCGAGAGCGTCGTGGTCGACGCCCGTGGGGTCGTCGAACGGCAGGTCGTTGCGCGCGAAGGTCACGCGAGGGTGCTCGAGCAGCCGGATCCCGAACTTTCCGGGCTCCTTGCCGATCGGGCTGTGGGCGGTGGCGCTGAAGCGATGCCAGTAGGCCGACTGGATGCAGTCGGCGGCGAAAAGCTGGCGCACGCGCTCGAGCGAGTCGACCGTCTCTTGCACCGTCTCGGTGGGAAAGCCGTACATCAGATAGGCATGGACCATGATCCCGGCCTCGCGAAACGCGCGCGTGACGCGCGCGACCTGCTCGACGGTGACGCCTTTGTTCATGAGCTTGAGGAGCCGGTCGCTCGCCACCTCGAGCCCGCCGCTGACGGCGATGCACCCGGCGTCGGCCATGAGCGCGGCAAGCTCGGGCGTGAACGTCTTCTCGAAACGGATGTTGCCCCACCAGGAGAACTCGAGCCCCCGCTCGCGCAGCCGCGTCGACACGCCTTTGAGCACCGCCGGCGGCGCCGCCTCGTCCACGAAATGGAAACCCGTCTGCCCCGTCTCGGCGGCGAGCGCCGCCATGCGATCGATGATCAGGTCGGCCCCGGCCGGATCGTAGCGGCCGATGTAGTCGAGCGTCACGTCGCAGAAGCTGCACTTCTTCCAGTAGCAGCCATGCGCGAGCGTCGCCTTGTTCCAGCGCGCGTCCGACCAGAGCCGGTGCATCGGGTTCAGGAGCTCGAGCACCGAAAGGTATTTCCCGAGCGGAAGGCCGTCGTAGGTCGGCGTGCCCGTGTCCTTGAGCGGGACGTCGTGCTCCTTCGGCGAGGAGACGAGCCGCACCTTTCCGTGCTCCCGCACGTAAGTGCGCAGCAGGCCGGCGAGCGGGCGTTTGCCCTCGAGGTGCTCGAGCACGCAGAGCATCGGACGCTCGCCGTCGTCGAGCGTGACGAAATCGACGTAGTCGAAGAGGCGCGGGTCGGTGAGCTCGCGCAGCTCGGTGTTGACGTAGCCGCCACCGAGGACGATCTTCGCCTCCGGCGCGAGCTTGCGCGTCTGCTGCGCGATCCGCAGCGCTCCGTACACGTTCCCGGGAAACGGCACCGTCAGGCCCACGACGTCGGGCTCGTGCAGCCGAAGCTGGTCGTGCGTGATCTCGGCGAGCAGCTCGTCGACGAGCGACGGCTCGGCGCCCAGCGCCCGCTCGAGCGCGTCGAAGGTCGGCGCGCTCGCCGCGAGCTTCTCGCCGTAGCGCGAGAGCAGGAAGCGCTCGTCGACCCCTTCGCGCACGACGTCGGCGAGATCGTCGACGAACAGGCTCGCGACGTATTTCGCGCGGTCGTTCACGCCGAGCGCGCCGAAAGCCCACGCCAGATGCTCCTCGTCGAGCGGCACGAAGCGCGGCCCCTCCGGCACGAGCTTGCGCGCGGCCAGGCGGACCGCGAGGCTCGGGTCGCGCCCCTGGAGAAAGCCCACGGCGAGATCGACCGTGCGCAGATAATCGTCGTAGGCCTCGAGAAAGAAGCGGACGCTGTCGGCGGTCTGCTTCTTGTTTTTTCCCTTGAGCCGGGCATGCACGCGCTCCAGCCCGCTCCGCGAGAACAGCCGCGAGACGAGCTCGATGGCCGGATCGAACTGGCGCGCGTCGACGCCCCGTGATCGCAGAAAGCCGGTCAGATAAGCCGTGGCCGGATACGGCGTATTGAGCTGGGTCATCGGCGGCGTGAGCAACAGAACGCGCATCCTCTGAAGTTAACAGATTTGCCGCCCCGCCGAAAGCCGCCGCTCCGCCTTAAGCCGCGCGATCGTCCTTGTGGCGCTCAAACGACTCTCCAAGCCCCTCTTCGAGCTCGTCGTGCTGATGCTGCGCCTTTCGGGCAACCCGCACGGCCAGAAAGGCCACCAGCACCGTCATGGCGGTCCAGAACAGGGTCTCGATCACGATTCCGGTGGTCATGGCCCCTCCGATTGCCGTTTCAGCGCTGCAGTCGACGTGCCAGGCACGGAGCTTGAACGTGCTGGTAGGATGAAACTCACGGTTGGCTTCACGATCGCTTCACTGGTGTCGGTCCTTTGTTGCAGTGGCTGCGCGACCAGCCCGACCGGACGACGCCAGGCCAATCTCGTCTCCGACGACCAGACCCGACAGATGGGCGACCAGGCCTGGACCGAAGTGCGCGCCAAGTACAAGGAGACTTCCGACCAGGCGGTGCGCGACTTCGTGAACAAGGTGGCCGCCCGCGTGATCGCGGCGGGCTCGCTGGCCAAGGAGAAATGGGACGTCATCGCCTTCGACTCGAAAGAGGTGAACGCCTTCGCGCTGCCCGGCGGACACATCGGCGTTTTCACCGGCATCATCCCCGTGGCCGGCAACGAGGCGGGCCTCGCCACGGTGCTTGCCCACGAGACGGGGCACGTGATCGCCCGCCACTCTCAGGAGCGCGTCTCCGACGAGCTCGTGAGCCAGGGGCTGATGGGCGTCGTCGGCGCGGTGATCGGCAACCCCGCCGCGCACCCGGCCGTCATGAGCGCCCTGGGGCTTGGCGCGCAGGTCGGGTTCCTGCTTCCGTTCTCGCGCTCGCAGGAGGCCGAGGCCGACCACGAGGGCCTGCTCATCATGTCCCAGGCCGGTTACGACCCGAACGAGGCCATCTCGTTCTGGAACCGCATGGTCGCGGCGAACCCGGGCGAGCCACCGGCGTTTCTCTCCGACCATCCCGCCACCAGCGACCGGATCGCCGCCCTCAAGGCTCGAGCAGGTCGTCGATCTCGTCCTGCGCCAGCGCGCGTCGCCGCACGCCCCCCAGCCGCTTGAGCTTGCGCACGCGCAACGGGCCGAAAACGTAAAACTCCTCCAGGCGCTTGAGATCCTCGGTGATCACATGGTGGATGAAGCGCGGGATGTTCTCGTTGCCGAGCAGCCGCTCGACGAGCTTGCCGAGGAACGCGCGCGAGCGGCCGTGCAAAAAAGCGTGGAGCGACTCGCGCAGCTCGGCGGGCACGGCGAGGTCGTACGCGTACGGCGGGCGCTCCTTGACGAGCGCCGTCGGGAAATAGAACCGCCCGTCGGCCGCCTCCAGCGCCGAAAGGGCGCGAAGCAGCGACTGGAACCCGTCGCGCGTGCGTCCCCGTCCCTTGAAGACGCCGAACAGCCGCCGGCCCTTGCGCGCGTCCGGGCTGGGCTCGGCATTGGTCGTGAGCTCGAAGCGCACGCGAGAGCCGCCGAGGCTCGTCGTCGCGATGAAATAATAGGTGTCGACGTAAGTGTTGACGACGTTGAACGGCGGCGTGATCTCGCGCAGCAGGCGATTTTCGGTAAGCAGCGCGTCCGTCTCGCTCGCGCAGACGCGGATCTCGATCTCGCGCGTCAGCCGCAACATGCGAAGGACTTTGCGGCTCACCACGTTGGGGCGGGCGTTCTTGTACGACGCGAGCCGGTTGCGGAGATTTTTCGCCTTTCCGACGTAGAGGATCGCGCCCGTGGCGCTCTTGAAAAGATAGACGCCGGGCTCGCGCGGAGCGCTCCTGAAAAACTCTTTTCCGAACCGCGCTAAAAACGGGTTCTGATACGCGAAGAGCAGCTCCTGTTTACCCATTTTGAGGTCGAGCCGAAAATCTAGCACCGTGCGCATGACGATAACACCTGAAATTTTTTTGTGAATTACCGCGACGCGCGCTGCTGGAAAGTGGGCGGTGAAGTTCCGGAATGCGATGGTAAACTGGCATCATCGAGCAACCGCTCGGTCCCGGTACCGATCACGATACCGGTGGAATAACGTCCCGACCGCTTCCATGGATCCTAGTGCATTGTGCCCTGGTCCCTCCGAGAGCGGCGCCCAGCCTTTAAGGAGGTACTTATGGGTAAGAAACTGTATGTCGGCAATCTGCCGTTCGCTGCGACTGACGATGCGCTTCGTCAGATATTCACTCAAGCCGGAACCGTCGAGTCGGCCCGGGTCATCACGGACCGTGACACCGGACGCAGCAAAGGCTTCGGCTTCGTCGAAATGACGACCGACGCCGAGGCGACCGACGCGATCGCGAAGTTCAACGGCGCCGACTATGAAGGTCGCCCGATGACCGTGGCCGAAGCCAAGCCACAGGCTCCGCGTGAAGGCGGTGGCGGCGGTGGACGCGGCGGCTTCGGTGGTGGCGGCGGTGGCGGCGGCGGGCGCGGCGGTGATCGCGGCGGACGCGGCGGCTTCGGCGGCGGCGGTGGTGGCGGCGGTGGACGCGGCCGCTACTGAGCCAGGATAAAGAATAAAAAAGAAGCCCGGGGCTCTCGTGAGAGAACCCCGGGCTTCTTTCGTTCGGGGGAACACCCCTTTCGGGGTTAGAGTTTCAGCGCGAGCCCGAGGGTCGCGGAGAACATGTTGAAGGCGTTCATCAGCGTCAGGTCGGGGCGCAGCGTGAGATCCGCCGCCGTCCCGAGCGCGAAGTCGATGTCGCCGCCGAAGTTCGGATGGACGTCCCAGGTCGAGCCACCGGCAGTGGTTCCGAGATTGGACGAGACCGTCGTGCCGCCGAAGGCGCCGCCGACCCCTGAGTTCGAGCGGATGATGTTGGCGCCGCCGTGCACGCCGAGCTGCAACCGGCGCGCGTTGTCAGGCGCGAAGGTCACCTTCAAGTTGGCTGGAAGCTGGAAGATGTAGTCGTTGTTGCTGGTGCTGACCCCGTCGAAGAAGTTCGAGCCGCTGAGCGACGAGTACAAGGCGCCGAACGCCGGCCCGATCTTCATCCACGGAAGCTGCACGAGGTTGAAGTCGGCAAGCACCCCACCCGCGAAACGCTGCGTCCCGTTGAAGAAGATCGCGCCCGCCGTAGGACGCAACGCGAAGTGGGTGATGCCCACCTGGGACTGATCGTTGTTTCCCTTGGCCTCGGTCGTGCTCTTCTGAGTTCCGTTGTTATTCGTCTCGGTCGTGGTCTTGACTTCGTCGGCGGCGTAAGCACCGCTTTGCCCGAGCAGGCAGGCGGCCGCGAAGAGGCCCGCTGCAAGCTTGAACGTGAATCTGTTTTTCACTGGTCACCCCCTGTGTCTAGTTTCACCATCCAGCAAAGCAAGCGTTATGCCACTGGACGGTGGCACTGGGCGTGGGTATAACCGCGGCATGGGTTTTCTTCTCGACGCCTCCAACTACAAAAGCGGCTTCCTCGTCGACGACGAGGTGATCGCCGGCGTCACCGAGATGGGCGATGCGGCCCGCCCGCTTTACGCGGCTTACGTGAGCCACTACCTCACGGGCGAAACCTATGCGTACCGCGAGTTCGAGAGGGTCGAGCCGGCGCTCGAGTTCCTGGCGACGATCGAGCGCAAGTGGGCGTTCGAGGGCGTGGGCTGCACGGCGAAGGCCAGTGCCACGTCGTGCTCCACCGGCGGGTCGTGCTCGAAGTGCTCGTGCTGAGATCCGAAGATCAGACCGAAACGACTTCCTGAACTTCAGGAATGGCTTCCTTCAAGCGGTTCTCGATCCCCATCTTGAGAGTGGCCGTCGAGCTCGGGCAGCCGCTGCAAGAGCCCTGCATGTAGAGATAGACGACGCCGTTCTCGAAGCGTTCGAACGTGATGTCGCCGCCGTCCATCGCCACGGCCGGGCGAATCTCGGCGTCGAGGATCGCGCGGATCTTGTCTTCGATCGCGCCGCTGCCCTGGCCCGTGGGACCCGTCTGGAGCGAGTCGGGATCGACGACGGGGAGATTGGCGCCGAGGTGCTCTTTCAAAAGATCGGTGACGCCGCGATTGAGCCCTTCCCAGTCGCCCTGATCGCCTTTGGTGACGGTGACGAAGTTTTTCCCGATCATCACGCCGGTCACGCCGAGCACGCCGAAGAGGCGCTTGGCGAGCGGTGACTTCTCGGCCGCCGCCGCGTTGGGATAGTTGGCCGCCCCCTTTTCAAGCAACGTGCGATTGACGACGTACTTGAGGGTGTTCGGATTGGGCGTAAATTCGAGGGAAATATCGACTCTTTCAGCGGTTTGCGTCATGCCTCAGTCGTACCGCTTTTCGGGAAATACGACAACAGCTATCTTATTTAGCCCCGACGAAGAGCAGGTGTAAGTCCTGGAGATTGTTACCCGTGGGTCCAGTTACCACGAGGCAACCGGCCGCCTCGAGCGCCGGCTCGGCGTTGAATTCCGCGAGGCTGCGCTCGCCGTCAAGGCCTGCGGCGCCGATCCGCTCCCAACTCGTGCCGTCGACCAGCGCGCCAGCCGCTTTCGAGCTGCCGTCGCGGCCGTCGGTCCCGGCGGCCAGAAACGCCCAGCCGCCCTTGGCGCGCCCGAGCCGTGCCAGCTCGAGCGCGAGCTGCAACGAGCGTCCGCCGATTCCCGTCCGCGCGCCGGCGGGCGTGCGAACGACCGGCTCGCCGACGGCAACGGTCAGGCCTGGTCTTGCTTCGGTTCCCCAGAGTCGTGCGGCGTACGCCGCCGCAAGCGCGCTGACCTCGCCTTCGACCGGCGTCGGATCGACGGCGACGCTCACCCCTACCAGTCTCGCCCGCGCCACCTCGGCCGCGGCATCGCGCGCGAGCGCCGGTCCCGCCACGAGCACGTGGCGCACGCCCGTCGACTTCGCCGTCTCGACCAGCGCGGCTCGCGCGAGCTCGCTCGTCGCGGGCGAAAGCCTTCGTTCGAGAATCGCGGCGGCATCGTCGAGCGTGGTCGGATCGGGCGCGAGCGGTCCCGAGCCCACCACGTCAAAGGCGTCGCCGACCACGTCCGAAAGCACGAGCGCGGTGACGCCGCAGCTGAAAGCCGCGGCGAGCTGCCCGCCCTTCACCTTCGAGAGGTGTTTTCTGACCGTGTTGAGCTCGGCGATCGGCGCGCCCGCCGCCATCAGCTCACGCGCCACGCGCGCTTTTCCCACGTGCGAAAAGCCCGGAGCTTGGCGAGCGCGCCTTCAGCCATCCGAGCCACGGCTTTGCCCGCGCCGAAGACGCGAAGCTTCCCGCGCTCGGCCAGCTTCACGTCGAAGCGGGCGCGCGGGATCGCAAGGCCCTTGTCGCCGTCCCGGGGCTCGACCAGATCGAAGACCAGGCGCTCCGGCGCGACGCGCTCGAGCGCCTCGCGAAAGATCGCCTCGAGCGTCTCGGCCTTAGACGTAAACGCCCTTTTTGATCTTCTCGATGATGATCTTCTCGGGCATCGTCGGATCGCGCGGGTCGACCGAGAAGAACGCCTGCTGCTCGCAGCGTCTCTTGTTCTTCAAAAGCCAGTGCAGGATCTCGGAGAGGCCCTTGTTCTTCTTGTCCTGGAAGAACGGGTCGTTTTTCAGGGCGTCTTCCGCCTTTTTCAACGCGCGCACTTCCTGCGCGTCCGTCTCTTTCACCGGGTAGTCGTTGAGGTCGTACTTCTTGATGTCCTCGGGCAGCACGCCAAGGAAGCGCACCTCGGGTGCCGAGTAGTCCGAGTTGCGGATGAGCGAGGCGGCCGAGCCGGCTTTGAGCGTACGGAAGATGTTCTGCATGGTGTATGCGTCAAGGTCGCCGAAGAAGTAGAGCGGCACGCGCAGCTCGTCCTGGATCAGCTTGCACCAGCCGCGCACGGCGTTCGAGGGCACGCCCTGGGCGCCGATGAGGATGGCGTTGTTTCGCTTGGTGAAGCCGTTGGCCTGCAGGGTGTTGGCCGTGCCTTCAGCTTCGACAGGTCGATCGTGGCCTTCTCGCCGCTGGGCAGGGTTTCGGTGACGACGAGCTGCTGCGAGTAGGTCTGGCCGCCGCGGTCGTTGGCGTAGCAGTTCACCTCTTCGCGGTAGCACTCGAGCATCTCGCAGATGAAGTCGATCGTCGCATCGGACTCGTCCTGGTCGGTGAAGTCGAGCGGCTTGAGCTTACCGTTGTGCTTCACCTCGCCTTTGGCGATGTAGTACAGCTCGCGCTTCGTGTTGACCGCGCCGGTGTCGATGTTTCGGAGCAGCACCTCGAGGAGAAAAATCGCGCGCGACATCTTCTTCACCGACGAGACGTTCAGCTCGGTGCGAACCTTCTTCGGGCCGGGCGTGAGGTAGCCGATCTTGGGATTGTACTTCGAGTTGTCGAGCGAGCACTTCGTCGCGAACAGCACCGGGCGCTTGGCCTTCTCGAGATCGGCGAGCAGGCGCGAGCAGAGGTCTTTGGACAGCTTGGGAATGATGTTGTCGAGGGCGGCGGATTTACTCATTTGGCAGCTCCTTTACCGGCTTTTTCAGCCTTTTCGGCGGCGGCCTCGACCTTGGCCTGCTCGGCCTGGATGACGATGGCGTCGGCGTGCTCGAACTCTTCCTTGGCCGCCTTGGCGTCGCGGCCCAGGATCTTGACGAGGCCGTCCTCGGCCTTTTTCTTGCGCGTGGCCGGGGCGTCGGTGATGCGGCAGAGGCCGTCGACGAGAATCGGGCAGAACTGCTCGATGTAGCGCAGCTTCTCCTCAAGGTCGTTGGCGCGGCCCTCGCGGCGGATGTGGCGCGAGAGCTTCTGGCCGGCCTGCATGAGCGCGCGACGGATCTCTTCCACGAGCTCGTCGGAAGCGTCGACCGTCTCTTTGGAGGCGTTCTTGAACTTGATGAAGGGGCTCACGACCGAGACGGCGATGACGTACGGGCCCGTCGGGATGCTGTTGCGGGACTGCTGGAGCTCGTAGGCGCGCCAGTTGACGGACTCGATGGCCTGAACGATCGCGCAGGCGCTCTTGTCGAACTGGAGCGGCACGCGGTTGGCGAAGCGGAGCACGGTGGCCGGCGTCTCGGCGTCGGTGTCGGCGATGCGATCCTCGAGGCGCGCGATGGCCACCTCGACCTGCACGGGCTTGAAATCGCAGATCGTCGGCTTGCGCGAGATGACCGAGAAGAAGTTGATCGCGCCCATGCGCTTGATCGAGTGCGAGAGCGACTCCTCGCCGATCGAGAGCACCGACTTCGTGCTCGGGGCCATGAGCTGGGTGTTCTGGATGATCTGGAAGAGCGCCTTGAAGTCGGCCTCGCCGGTCGAGTCGACGCTCTTGGAAAGCACGGCGGGCTTGACGCCGTTTTTCTTGAGATCGGCGAGCGTCCCGTCGCTCACGCGCGAGAAGCCTTTCTTGAGCCAGCGTCGTGCCGCTCAGATAGTTGAGAATGCCGCCCTCGCCGTTGAGCTGCACGCGCCCGTCGATGACGAACTCGACGGAAACGCCATGCGGCCGGTCCCAGTCGATCGACTCCTTGTTCTTGATCACGCCCTTGTTGTGCTTGATGTCGACTTCGACGGTGGCCTTGATCGCCTTGCGCATGTCCTTCGTCTTGCTGATGACGAGCGCGCCCTGGGCGTTGGTGAGCTGGGCCCACGTCGTGGCCGCCGAGATGCCGATGCCCTGCTGGCCTCGCGAGCAGCGGCCGCGGCCGAACTTGCTGGAGGCGAGGTACTCGCCGAAGACCTGGGAGATGAGCTCGGCCGGCAGGCCCGGGCCGTTGTCGGTGACGGTGATGCGCACCTGATCCGAGTTCTTCAGCGTTCCGGCGCCGAGCCGCTCGATCTCCACCGTGATGTCCGGCAGGATCTCGGCGTCTTCGCAGGCGTCGAGCGCGTTGTCGACCGCCTCCTTGAGCGTCGTGAGGACGGCTTTCGTCGAGGACGAAAAGCCGACCTGCTGCAGGTTCTTCGAAAAATATTCGGCCGTGCTGCTCGATGTGATCTTGTTGGACTTGGCTGCCATCCTTCTATCAATAATATATCCTCACGAGCGCTGTCAAAAAACTTGTGAGTCACGCAGTGCGCTCATGGCGCATCGCTGGCTTGAGGATTGCAGCTCCGCCATTCCGAAAGCGGAGGTCACCATGCCGGATACGCGCGGAATCTTCACCGTTCGCAACACGCTTTTCGCCGTCGCGGCCGCAGCCGCAGCGCTGCTCCAGTCCTGCGGGAGCGACGATCCGGGAGCGAACCCGAACACCTCCGCCGGAGGAGCGGCAACCCCGAGTACCCTCGCCTTCAAAGACATCCGCCAGGACTCCCAGATGGGCAAACAGGAGGGGAACTGCCCCAAAACCATCCACATCGTCATTTTGACCGCGGGCGAGATCGACATTGACGATCAGGACGGCCGACAGGTCGCCAAAGGCAAGATCCCCGACCGCGACTTCGCCCAGATCGCGACGACGGCCAATCAGGTCGTCGAAGAAGGCATCGACCGCACTGGTGAGTGCGACGAGCGCCCCGCGAATCCGTCGCAGCAGAATGGCGGCCAGCAGTCGTTCATCACCGACAAGGACGGGCGGACGAGCCTCGTTTCGGCGCAGGTCGACAGCCGCTCGTGTGACTTCTCGCGCGGAAAGAAAGGCTCCGATCTCGATCGCCTGATCATCGACATCACCGTGCGCGCATGCCGCGGCGAATTCCCGTTGCCAAGTCCCGCGCCGGAGCCCGAGCCGCGCCCCAGACCGACGCCCGTGCCGTCTCCGTCACCATCTCCGAGTCCGAGTCCGAGTCCGAGCCCAAGTCCATCCCCGTCCCCTTCTCCAAGTCCGTCGCCCTCACCTAGCCCGACACCGACGCCGACGCCCACTCCGTCTCCGACGTTCACCATCATGCCGATGCCGTCGGGCAACACGGCCTGCGACGATGCGCTAAGCCGCCTCGCCGCCGACTTCGCTGCCGCACGCCGCTGCTCGGTCGATGCGGACTGCAACTTCGTCGACGACAATCTCGCGATACGGCCGCACGACGATACCCAGGGCGGAGTCGTCGAGTTCGCCTGCAGTGACGCCACCCCTCGGCTGGTCGTGGCCAACGGCGACTACGTCGAATCCCACCGCGACCAGCTCGCGACCGATCTCGCGAACGCCGCGGGATGCGGCGTGCGCGCGCTGGCGACGTCGTGCGACGCTCAGGCCACGACGGCGCCTGGCAGCCGCGCGGCTTGCGCGGCGGGAGTGTGTCGCAAGGCTCGCTAGGCGCGAGAGGCGCCTTAGAGCCGGCCCTCGTGCCGGAGCAGCACGAGCTTGAGGATGGCCGCGACGGAAAGCGAGTCGGTGATCGCGCCACGGCTCACGAGCGCATAGGCCTCGTCGAGAGTGACCTTCCGGATCTTCAGGCGCTCCGTCTCCTCGGGCTCGGCCGCGCCTTGCGTGAGACCGGTGGCGAGAAAGACGGCCGCGTACTCGTCGCTGACCGAGTTCGAAAGGTGCATCTCGACGATGCGCTCGAGCTTGCGAGCCACGAGGCCCGTCTCCTCCTTCAGCTCGCGCCGCGCCGTCGCCTCCAGCTCCTCGGCCGCCGGCGAGCCGCCCTCGGGAATCTCCCACGAGTAGGAGCCGAGCGGGTAACGCCATTGCCCGACGAGCCAGATCTCCCCGTTCTCGTACGGAACCACGCCCACCGCGCGGTTCTTGAACTCGACGACGCCGTAGATGCCGGGCTTGCCGGCCGGCGTCAGGATCTCGTCCTCGCGCACGCGGATCCACGCGTTGTCGTAGACCTGGCGCGTGCCGCGTTTGGTGAAGGGATTGCCCTCGTCATCGGCCACGGGTCACGACTCGCTCACTGGGGCGCCTGCTTGCGATCCTTCATGAACTCGAGGTAGTCGAGGATGCGCTCGACGTCGTCTTCTGAAAGATCTTTCGCGAACGACGGCATCTTGCTCGCCGCCCGGAACTGGCCCACGTCGCGGATGAACTTCCTGAGCGTCCCTTTGCTCCAGTACTCGGTAATGTTTTTCGGCACGTTCAGCTCGGGACCGATCGCCCCGCCCTCGAGATTGACCGAGTGGCAGCGCAGGCACTGGTTCTTGAAGAGCGCGAAACCCTTCAGCGCGTCGGAGCCCGCTTTGGCGTCATGGGGAAACGTCTTGGGGTATTTCTGCGCGAAGGTCGCCACCTCGATGCGCACGAGCT
Source organism: Deltaproteobacteria bacterium (assembly GCA_016194795.1). Taxonomy (GTDB): domain Bacteria; phylum Bdellovibrionota; class UBA1018; order UBA1018; family UBA923; genus JACQAX01. The sequence goes on from JACQAX010000205.1 coordinate 18,790, forward strand.
GGTAGGGGCGCGGGTACTCCTCGCCGAGCTTCGAGCCCTCCTCCCACACGACGTAAAACGGCGCGGGGTCGACCCACTGCTTGCCGGCCTTCTGCTTCTCGAAACGGCTCTGCCCCTTGGCGCGCCCGTGCTCCTCGAAGGCGACGACCGCGCGATGCGTGCGCGCCTTGGCCACCGCCAGAACGGGCGTGTAGCCGTCCTTCGCGGTGAAGAGCACCTCGTCGGCGCCCTCGGGGATGCCGCCGGCGAGCCCGAGCACGTCGCCCAGCGCGAAGCCGTCGTAGGTTTTCTTCTTGCCGCCGTAAAGCGAGTCCTCGATCGTCACCTGCACGGTCTTGAGCCGCTGCTTGAGGTAGGCGAGCTTGAAGACCTGGCTTTTCCCGTTGGTGACGAGCGTGAGCGTATCGGTACCGCCATCGGCGACCGGACCGGCCAGCGCGGCGAGGGCCATCAGAACTTTAAGCGCGAGCATATCAGTACTTGTCCGCGTCGCCGGCCTTGTAGGGCTGGCCTTGCTTGTTCAAGTGCTGCTTGACCGCCGTGCTGCGGTCTTTGAACACGATTTTAGCGGGGCCCGGCCCGCTCACGGCGGCCGAAGCCTCGTTGCCGGCCTCGTCGAGCGCCTTGAGGGTGACCTTCCCGGCCGGAACCTTGAGCGTGAACTCGCCGTCGGAGTTGGTGCGCGCATGGTACTCGTGCGGCGTCACGACGATGACCGCGGTCATCTTCGGATGGATGTTGCAGAACACGTCGACGCGGCCCGGGCTCTTGAAGCGCACGACGCCGGCCTCGGGGCCCTTCTCGATCTTGCTCAGCGTCTTCTCGTCGTACTTCGCGTCGGCTTTGAACAGCCCGAGGTCGAAGGCGTTGCCCTTCGAGGCGGAGAAGACGTTGTGGAAGACGTGGTCCTCGTTCGGAAAGCGCACCGCCTGGCCGACCTCGACGATCTGCATGCGTGGGACGAAAGCCTTGTCCTCCTGTTTCATCTCGACGGTCGGCGGGTTCTTGGAGCGCTCGCCCGACGGCGCATCGACCCAGACCACCGCCTCGATGCCGCTCCCGCCCGCATCGACCACTTTTCCGCTCAGCTGCGCCGCAAGGGCGGAAGGCGCGCAGAGCGCGGCCGTCAAAATCAGGGCAAGAAACCGAAGACGATCTGCCATGTGTTTTGCTCTCCTCGAGATGTCGTGAAATTGCTGTTCAGCCCGATCAGTACGACGATTCCCAGGACGAGCCAGGCCAGGATCCAGACGATCTCGGCCTTATGGATCAAACCCGCGACGTCGACTTTCTCTTTCATGCTGCCACCTTTTGGTCGATTGCCGCAAGCCGGTCTTCAGGCTCGACAAGAAAAAACACTTTGCTCGCTCCGGTCGCCGCGAGCCGGCGGTTCACGCATCGCACCAGGCGCTCTTCCAGAAGCTGGCGCCGCTCGGCGTGGGTGGCGGCCGTGTC
>JACQAX010000206.1 GCA_016194795.1 Deltaproteobacteria bacterium
CCGCAGCCGAGCAGCTCGCCGAGCTTCGTGGGGGCGGACGCTTTCTTCGAGAAGACGGGTTTGATGAAGAAGACGGTCGCGTCCATCCGCGCCATCTCGCGCGGGACGTCGCGGTGCTCGACGGCCTTGATCTCGACGGCGGCCTCGGGGATGCCCTGGCGCCGGAGCTCGGCCCGGATGTAGTCGTGCTCGTCGCGGTTGAGGATGAGAAAGCGCGTCGCCGGCTGAAACTCGAGGATGCGCTTGAACGCGACGGCCGTGGGCTCGAAGACGTACCAGCCGATGGCGGTTCCGACGTAGCCAATCGTGAGCGTCGCGTTCGCGACCGTCGGCCGGGCCGGCACCTGGAACATCTCCAGATTCGCGCAGGTGGGGATGAACTCGAAGGCGGGCTGGCGGTCCCGGAGGTATGGGAACTTCCTCATCTCCTCGATCCCCGCGCGGCTCAGGCTCACGACGACGTCGGCGTGCTCGAGGAAGTGCTGCTCGAACCATTTCGTCGCCCGATACAGGGCGGAGCGAGGCCTCCAGATGCCGGCGTCGACGCGCTCGTCGGCCCAGAAACCGCGCATGTCGAAGACGAAGCGCGTGCCGAACGCCCACTTGAGCGCGAGGGCGACGACGGAGGCGACGTAGCTGCGCGCGTGGACGATGCGGATGCCGCGCGTCCAGCAGAGAAAGCTGCCGACGAGGATGCCCAGAAACGTGTCGTAAGCGGTGGCCGGCGCGGTCGGCCGCTTGTGGTAGCGCAGCGGCACCCAGCGAAGGCCCGCCGCGCGCACCTGCTCCTTGACGGCTCGGCGGCGCGCGACGTTTTGCCAGTCGGCCTTCTTCTCGTAGCTCAGCACGGTGATGTCGTAGCTTCCGGTCGAGGCGAGCTCGCGCAGGTACTGGAACACCTGCGACTGGCCGAGCGGCTCCATCAGGCCGTCGTAGGAGAGGTACAGGATCGCGACCCGATCGTTTTTCTTTTGGCTCATTTCAGCAGCACCTTGCGCCAGCCGTTCTTTTTGAGGACCAGGGCGCCGATGGCGAGCGCCACGAGCGGGACCGCCGAGCGCGCGGCGAGCGACTCGGTCCCGCGGAGGATGAGGCAGTGCGTGACGATCACCGTGGCGCAGGCGGCGAGCAGGCCGAGGGTCGCGTAGGTCGCCGGCCGGGCGTGCGCCCGGAGCAGCCACAAGAGACAGACCGCCGCCATCACGACGTTGGAAACCAGGTAGCCCATCGGCACGGCGCGGAGCTTGAGCGTCGGGAGGAGATAGAGCGTGCAGCTGATCGAGATCGCGTAGTAGACGAGCCAGCCCGCCAGATAAGCGCGGAGGCGGCCGGCGGCGAGAAAGTAGACGCTCGTGGCGAAGACGATGAAGTAGAAGAAGTCGCCGAGAAACTGCGTCGGCATCAGCGCCACCGAGGGCGAGAAGTCGCGCGAATAGGCGAGCCGCACGAGCAGGTCGCCGAAAAGCAGGAGGCCGACGATGAACGCGGTGCTGAACAGCCCGATGATGCGCAGGATGGTGTTGAACGCCTCGCGCGACTCGGGGCTGTCGCCATTGGCGCTTACGCTCGGCTGCAGCCTTGCCCACAGGGGATTGGTGAGAAACGGCGTGTAGTACGAGGTCATGGCGAGCGGCACCTGCAAGATGCCGTTGGCGTCGAGGCCCAGCCGGGCGATGATTTCGCGACGGATGAGCAGCGTGCTCGCGTAGCCGACCGCCCCCGAAAAAAGCATCACGAACGAGTAGCTCATTAGGATCTTCAGCACGTGCAGGTCGAAGCCGAACCGGAAGAGCTCGCGATACGGCCGGAGCTTGCCCGCGTAGTAGAGAAAGAAGACGAAGAGGATGGACGCGTTGGCGGCGAAGTAGAGGAAGGCGCCGTTGAGGCCGTAATAGCGCACGAGGGGGATGAAGGCGACGAAGCTCAGGATCGACGCCGCGATCGACCCGCGCACGTAGAGGTCGAAGCGGTTGGCCGCGAAGAGCACGGCCTCGAGGTGCGACGAGGCGAAGGCCGCGAACGGGATCGCGAGAAGCACCGCGAAGCATTTGCTCGTCTCGTCTTTCGAGCCGAAAACCAGGAGCGAAACGTGCTTGGAGGCGAGGAAGGCCACGATCAGGAAGAGCGTGCCGGTCACGAAGTGCACCGTGAACGAGGTCGAAAGGATTTTCTGCGCGCGGGCGGGGCTTGCCGCCGTCTTGCGGTTCGTCAGCTCGTTGATGATGCCCGTCGAGATCGCCAGGGTGGCGAAGGCGCTCGCGAGCAGGAAGAGCTGGTTGCCCTGCGCGTACATCCCGACGCCCGCCGTGCCGAGGATGAGCGCCGAGAGCTTGGCTCGCCCGAAGCCCGTGGCGATGCGCACGAGGCTCAGCACGCTTCCCGAGTACGAGGCCGAGAGAAACTTGATCGTGGACTCGACCTTCGACTCCTGCGCCTGTGCCATCGTCAGCTCGGCTCGACGTGCTTGAAGACGCCGAGGCGGCGCAGCACGAGAAACAGGTTCCAGGAAAACGGCTTGTTCAGCACGCGCGAGACGCGCCCGCTCGTGCCCCAGTAGTTGTGGTAGCCCGTGGGCAGCGGCTTGTTCTTCACGGCGCGGATGTCGACGATGTGGGCGGGCTTGTCTTTCATCGCCCAGAAGTTGGGATAGGTGTAGATCGGCGGCAGCGGATCGGAGGGCCAGCCCCAGTGCTCGAGCGTGATGGAGCTCGAGAACGGCTCGAAGAGGTGGCGTATCGCGACTTCCTTTCCGAAGAGGAAGTAGTCGGTGCCGTGGAAGAAGAAGGGGATGTTCAGGAAGACGCTTCCGCCGGGCTTGCAGACGCGGAAGCACTGGTACAGGCCCCACTGCACGCGGCAGCCGTACTCGGCCCAGTGCTCCATCGTCTGGTTGCCGATCACGAGATCGAAGGAGTCGGTCTCGTACGAAAGCTCGGCCAGGTTCTCCACCTTCGTGGCGACGGTTTTCTTCCCGAAATACTCCGCCTGGGTGTCGATGCCCTCGTAATGGGCGCCGACCTTCGCACAGTGGTCTTTCAGCTTGGGCCAGGAGCCGCAGCCGACCTCGAGCACGCGCATCCCTTTTTTCACGAGCGGAAGGTAGGCGTCGACGATCGGGATCATGCACGAGCCGATGCGGTGGGCCGGGCGGCCGAGCACCTGCGACAGCTCGGCGGTGGCCGAGCACTCGTCGTTGACGAGCATCTTGCATTGAGAACAGGAAGGCATGTTCGCTCATTATAAGTCGAGTTTTGGCGCGTTTCGGGAAGATCGTTCGCGCGGCGTGGCCCCGACGGCAAAACTTGCCGACGGCGCGCGCGCTCCGGGGGGCATATACTCGAAGACGCGATGGTGCATGCCTCCGGCCTGCGAAAACTGCTGCCTTTTATCTTCCTTTTCTCGGGGTTCGCCGTCGGCGCCTTCGTGCCCGAGTTCTCGAATTTCGTCACCTACATGGGTTTCCGCATCGAGCAGGCGGACATGGCGAGCGACTACATCACGGGCGTGCTCTGGGCCCTCGGCATCGCCGTGAGCATCCCGTTCTGGCCGGTGCCTTCCGAGGACAAGCGGCATCTGCTGCGCCTCTGGGGCGTGCGCTGCTTCATCACGCTGGGTGCGATGCTTTTCTACGAACGCAACTACGGCCTCGATGCCCAGTGGTATTATCTCGAGTCCAAGCGCGCGACCTACGACTTCAGCCAGCTGGGTTTCGGCAAGGGCACGCAGTTCATCGCGGCCTGGAACTGGACGCTCAACCACGTGTTCCCGGTCTACGACTCGTACCACGCCATGAAGGTGATCAACTCGTTCTTCGGCTTCCTCGGCCTGTACGTGTTCTACCGCGGCTGCGTGGGCTACATCGGGGCCTCGCGCAAGACCTTGCTCTACATGCTGATGCTCTTTCCCTCGATTCTGTTCTGGTCGTCGATTCTGGGCAAGGACCCGATCCACTGGTTCGGCATCGCGCTCTACGTCTACGGGGTGATGGGCTGGCGCCGGCGCCATCGCGCGTCGTACCTGGTGCTGATGGCCGGCGGTCTGTGGATCAACGTCATGATCCGCATGTGGTCGTTTTTCATCTTCCTCGCGCCGTTCGTGCTCGTGAGCGTCTGGCGCGTCCGCAACCCGGTGCTGCGCTTCGTGGCCATCTGCCTGTTCGCGGGCGCGGCGTCGTACGCGCTCAAGCAGAACGCCGAGAAGTTCTCGGAGCAGAACCTCGACGCGCTCATCAAGACGACCAACTCCATCGCCCATGCCTGGAGCCGCGGCGGTTCCGCGCAGCAGGCTCCGGAGTTCACGAACGTCAGCGGCATGTTCAAGTTCCTGCCGCTCGGCATGTTCACGGCGCTGTTTCGTCCGTTGCCCGGCGAGATCATGAACCCGTTCGGCGCGATGGCCGGCCTCGAGAACCTGATCCTGCTGTCGATGCTGATCGTCGCCATCCGACGAGGCGCGCTTGCCGCCCTGAAAGACGACATGACCCTCTGGGCGGTGTGCCTGCTGCTCATCTGGAGCGCCTTCTACGCGTTCGTCTCGTTCCAGAACCTCGGCGCCGCCGTCCGCTTCCGCATGCAGGTCATGCCCATCCTACTGACGCTCGTGGCTTATCTCTCGACTCGCGCGAAACAAATGAAGGAAGCCAAGATCGATGTGCGGGATATCCGGGTTTCTTGAGGCCGGCCCTGGCGCCGCCAATGCCGCGCTCGAGGCCGTCGTGCGCTCGATGGCGCTCGCCATCGCGCATCGCGGCCCCGACGACGCGGGCGCCTGGGCCGACGCGAGCGCGGGGGTGGCGCTCGGGCATCGCCGGCTCTCGATCCTCGACCTTTCGCCCGAGGGCCACCAGCCGATGGTCTCGCGCGACGAGCGGTTCGTCGTCGTCTTCAACGGCGAGATCTACAACTTCGCCGCGCTCCGCGCCGAGCTCGAGCAGCTGGGCCACCGCTTCCGCGGCCACTCCGACACCGAGGTGATGCTGGCCGCGTTCAGCCAGTGGGGCTGCGAGCCGTCGCTCCGCCGCTTCGCCGGGATGTTCGCGTTCGCGCTTTGGGACCGCGAGGCGCGGCTGCTCCATCTCGCCCGCGATCGCCTCGGCGAGAAGCCCCTTTACTACGGGTGGTGCGGCGCAACGCTCGTCTTCGGTTCGGAGCTGCGGGCGCTCGAGAAGCACCCGGCGTTCCGCCGCGAGCCCGACCAGATCGACCGGGGAGCGCTCGCGCTGCTCCTGCGCTACAACTGCATTCCCGCTCCGCACACGATCTACAAGAACGTGCGCAAGCTCCCGCCCGGGGCCCTGCTGACGTTTCGCGCCGAAAGCGCGAGCTCGGAAGCCACGCGGTGGCCCGCGCCGGCGGCCTACTGGTCGGCCGTCGACGTCGCCTCGCGGGGCGCCGCCGACCCCCTCAAGCTGTCCGATGCGGCCGCGCGCGACGAGCTCGACAAGACGCTTCGCCACGTCGTCGGCGAGCAGATGGTGGCCGACGTAGACCTCGGCGCCTTTCTCTCGGGCGGCGTGGATTCGTCGACGATCGTCGCGCTGATGCAGGCGCAGAGCAAGAGGCCGGTGAAGACGTTCACGATCGGCTTTTCGGAGGAGGGCTACGACGAGGCCGCGCACGCGCGCGAGGTCGCGCGGCACCTGGGCACCGAGCATACCGAGCTTTACGTCGGCGCCCGCGAGCTGCTCGACGTCGTCCCTCGGCTCGCGACGATGTACGACGAGCCGTTTTCCGACTCCTCGCAGATCCCGACTTTTCTCGTCTCGCAGCTCGCGCGCAAGCACGTGACGGTGAGCCTCTCCGGCGACGGTGGCGACGAGATCTTCGCCGGCTACAACCGGTATCTCTGGGCCCCGCGCATCTGGCGCCGCATGCGACCGGTTCCGCGCCCGCTCCGCGCCGCGGTCGCGGCGGCGATGCGCGCTTTGCCCGAGCCGGTGCTGCGCGCGGCGCTGGCGCTCGCCTCGCCTTTGCTGCCGGCGATGCGGCTGCCGATGGACAAGATCCACAAAGCTCTCGACGTGCTCGACTGCGCCTCGATGGAGGAGATTTATCTCCGCCTGCGCTCGCATCTGCGCGATCCGGCCTCGGTGGTGCTCGGCGCCACCGAGCCCGCCTCGCCGAGCTTTCCCGTGCGGGCCGATCTGCGCGGGCTCCAGTGCCTCGATGCGCTCACGTACCTTCCCGACGACATTCTCGCCAAGGTCGATCGCGCGGCGATGGCCGTGAGCCTCGAGTCGCGCGTGCCCTTTCTCGACCATCGCGTCGTCGAGCTGGCGTGGCGCCTGCCCGAGCACCAGCGCGTGCGCGACGGGCAGGGGAAGTGGCTGCTCCGCCAGGTGCTCTACCAGTACGTCCCGCGCGAGCTCGTCGAGCGCCCGAAGGCGGGTTTCGCCGTGCCGGTGGGCGCGTGGCTGCGCAATGAGCTGCGCGACTGGGCCGAGGCGCAGCTTTCCGAGACGCGGCTGCGGAACGAAGGTTTTTTCGACGCCGGCCTCGTGCGCGCGCGCTGGGACGAGCACCTCTCCGGCCGGCGCGACTGGCAGTACCATCTGTGGGACGTGCTCATGTTCCAGGCCTGGCTCGCGCGCGACCCTCGGGCCTGAAGGCGCTCAACGAGTCGGCGTTTTCCTGGACGTGGTGTTGAGCGATGACGAGCCGTCTTCCGCGGCCGGCTTGACCGACTTCACGCCGCCCTCGCTCTCGACGGCAGTGTCCCGGGGCGCGCCGGCGACATCGCCCTTTTTGGCGGGTAGCGCCTTCCGGCACTGACGCGCGGCCTGGGCGTCGGAGATGCCCGCGGGAACGGCTTTGTAGCATTCAAGCGGACCGTCCTTCGTAGTCGCGCCCGAGCAGAGCTCCAGGGCGTTGGCGTCGCTCACCGATTCGGGGGTCGCTTTGTAGCATTCCAGCGGCGCCCTTGACTCGGCACCCGCGCAGAGCTTGATGGCCTTCGAGTTGGGCATCGAGCTAGGGGCGGCCTTGAAGCATTCGAAAGGCCCTTTCTTTGAGCGGGCTCCGGCACAAAGCGCGGTTGCCTCGCTGTCCGTCAGCGAGTTTGGTGATTCCGCATAACAGGCGAAAGGGGTGTTGGATTCGGCGCCTGCGCAAAGCGTGAGCGCCTGCGCGTTGCTTATCGTCGATGGCCGGGCGAGGTAACATTTTATCGGAGCGTCGGAGCTTGCCCCCGCGCAGAGAGCTGCTGTCGTTTTTGAGCCGAGCAAAGGGGGAGCTGCCTTGAGGCACTCGTCGTGCGGGTGGTCGTCAGCGAACGATCGGGTGGCGAAGAGCAGGACGATGAGGAGTGTTTTCATGCACCTTTGATTATACCCGGAAAATGGGAGGATCGCCTGCCTCGTCGTCAGCGAGTGGATACCCCAGGGCGCGACCAGAGGAACCCGAAGACGAGGAGCGCGACCGTCACCATCCACACCCGGGCGGGGAAGGCGACCGTGCGCGAGACGAACACCGGGTAGAACAGGCACGCGCTCATTATAATGGTGGAGACGAGCTTCACGCGCAGCTCGATGGCGCCTTGCTCTTCCCACGTGCGCAGCGGCGGGCCGAGACGAGGGTTGGCGAGCAGCCACTGGTGCCAGCGGGTCGAGCACTTCGAGAACAGCCAGCAGGTCGCGATCAGCAGAGGGACCGTCGGCAGCACCGGCACGACGAACGAGACGATCGAAAGCGCGAGCAGCACGAAGGCGACGGCGAGGCCCAGGATGCGAACGGGGTGCCTGATCATGGGACCATCGTAGACAAGACCGGGGCCGAATGCCAGCCGCAGGTCGTTGGCAGGGCAGCCACTGGAGCTGAAATGGTCTTCTGGCTGGAGCGCTATCCGTGAGTGGGTGCTGCTCTGTCCGGAAGGCGCGAATATGTGTCCAACGACCGGTTGAAAATTGACATCATGCAACACCCTGGATAGTGCAATGCACAAAAGGGGTATCTCTATGTCAAACAAACTGATCCATATGATGGCGCTTGCGCTCGCGACTTCGTCGCTGGCCAGCGCCAATCCGCCTGCACGTAAACCTGCTCCGAGCGCGCCGTCGCATCCGTCGGCTCCCTCGCATCCGAGCACGCCTGCTCCGTCGCATCCGACGCAGCCTCCGGTCGTGTCGCACCCGACTCAGCCGTCGCATCCGAGCACGCCAGCTCCGTCGCACCCGACGCAGCCTCCAGTTGTTTCGCACCCGACCCAGCCGTCGCACCCGACGCAGCCTCCGGTCGTGTCGCACCCGACTCAGCCTTCTCATCCGACGCAGCCTCCGGTCGTCACGCACCCGACTCCGTCGCATCCGACGCAGCCTCCGGTCGTGACGCACCCGACTCCGTCGCACCCGACGCAGCCTCCGGTTGTCACGCATCCGACGCGTCCGCGCCCGACCGTTCCGGCTCGTCCGACGGCTCCCGTCGTTCGTAACCCG
>JACQAX010000207.1 GCA_016194795.1 Deltaproteobacteria bacterium
CCCACGCCCACGAGGATCGCTTCGCCGCGTTCCTCCTCAACATCTATCTCGGTGGCGGGCGACGTCTCGCACGAGGACGTGCGCAAGCACCTCAACCGCTTCCTGCGCGACGGCGGCCGCGACGCGCGCCGGGGCACGACCCCCGAGCGCAAGATGAACATGAACCGCCCGCGCGTGCACCCTGGCGTCAAGATCGTGCGGCGCGACCTCGAGCAGGCGCACCTGATCGTCGGGTTCCCCGGGCTGACCCACGCCCACGAGGATCGCTTCGCCGCGTTCCTCCTCAACATCTATCTCGGTGGCGGGATGAGCTCGGCGCTCTTCCAGGAGATTCGCGAGAAGCGCGGCTTGGCGTACACCGTCTACTCCTCGCTCGCGCCGTTTTCGGACGCGGGGCTTTTCTCGATGTATGTCGGCACGAGCCCCAGCGAGGTCGGCACGTGCCTCGAGGTCGTCGGGCGCGCGCTCGCGCGCCTGCGGACCAAGAAGCTCGAGGAGCGGGCCATCGACGTCCTGAAAGACAACCTCAAGGGCACGATCCTGCTCAACAGCGACTCGGTCGAGAACAGGATGACCTCGATCGCCAAGAACGAGATTTTCTTCGGCCGCTACTTCTCGACGCGGGAAGTGACCCGCGCTATCGAACGCGTCACGGCGGCCGACGTCCATCGGATGGCGCGCAAGCTCCTCAAGCCGGAGCAGCTCATCCTCACGCTAATGGGACCTGGCCACAGCGCTTCGCGCGCGAGGCAGAGGATCCTCAAGCATTTCTAGAGGCAGCGCTGCCGGCTCCGGCTAACCGCCGGCCGCTTTTTTCTTCTTCCAGTAGATGAAGCCACCGCCGCCCGCGGCCAGCAGTAGAATCAGCCCCATCGCGCCGCCGCCGCCTTCAGACGTTTTCTTCGGGCCGCCCGCAGCCGTGTTCACGCCGCCCGCGTTCGGGTCGACGTTCGCGTTGAAGATGCCGCTGCCTGCGATGCCGGCCGTGTTCTTGTCGAAGAGGCTCGCATTGCTGGTATTGAGGCCGCCCTTCTTGCGGAACACCTTGAGGCTGGAGATCATGTCGTCGAACTGCTTCTGGTAGTCCTGGAACTTGGTCTTGTTGACCGAGTAGGTGACCAGCACGCCGATGTCTTCCTTGATCGTCGCGAGATAGCGGGTGAAGAAGCCCGGGATTTCGGATTCGAGGTGGAGCGAGTCGACCCAGAGCTGGCCGTTCAAGGTTTTGTTCTGGGCGTACTTCGGCTGCGAGCTGATCGCCTTGCCGCCGGCGCCGGTGAAGGTGCGCGGTTTTTCGAGATACTTTTGGTATTCTTCGAGGGTGTCCTTGTCGCCCTTGAGCTTGGCGGCGAGCACGATGATCGCGTCGCGCTTCTTGTTCTCGTCCAGGCTCTGGCAGACCCACTCGGCGCCTTCGAGGCCGCACTTCCAGTTGTTGGGCAGCTCGAACTCAACGAACTGGTTGGCGAACTTCGAGGCCTGCGCGAAGGGCGCGGCGATCAATAAGGCGAAGGTGGTGGCCGTGATGAGCTTCAAGCACTTCCGTGTCGCGAGTTGCATGGAGTCTTTTCCCCCTTGAGATTCCCGATGTCCTTTAAGTTTAACGCACGGGCCTGCGGACCACAAATCCTTCTTGTAGGTTGATCTCTTTAAAATATTCCAGGACTTGAAGTTTGGATTTCGTCGGACCAACCTCCAAAACCCGTCCTCGCGCCACGGTCTCTCCGAAGGAGCCGTCCTGGTGGTCGGGCTCGAAGAGATCCAGCAGCTCGCCCACGCGGATCAGGTCGGCCGAGCCTCGGTCGATCAGGACCTGTCGGAGCTGGTTGTTCACCCGCACCACCTTGCACGTGAGATAGTAGGGCTGAAATCCGCGATTACTGTGCGTATAACCACTGTCGGGCTTCGTGCCGCCGAGATCGAAGCCAAGCACGGCGAGAAAGACCGGCTGCTCGGGAATGTTTTTGCCGCCAAGGGGGATCTCGGCTCCGGCATTCAGGAAGACGTTGTCGCCGAAATACGTCCCGATGGTGGCGCTCGCCTTGTGCGCGGTCGGGTTGATGGCGTTGTAGATGGCGCTGCCGTCGATCGAGGCCGAAGAGCGGTCCTTCGGCAGCGCCGAGGCGGGCAAGGCGCTGAACTGGTCGTCGGTGACCGTCGCGTACCCGCGCACCCCGAACTGGACGTAGACGCCGCGGAAATGCTCGTACTTGAGATAGGCCTCGTAGGGCAAGAGATTCGAGAACCCGCCCGTGCGCGCCGTATAGCCGAGGCCGCCGCCGAGCCAGAAGTCGGGCGAGAGCGGCACCTCGATGCGCATGAAGCCGGTGAATTCGGAAACGCCCGTGCCCAGCGGCATCGGCGTCGAGCTGGAGAGGTTGGCCCACTCGTCGACGAGCGGCCGCGAGTAGAACGGATACTGCAGCTCGACCTCGAACATCGCGCGCACGGGCGCGTGGACCGGCTCGAAGCGCAGCGCCGCGCGCGCGTCGCCGATGCCCGAGCCGGAGTTCGATACGGTCGCCGCGGTCGTGCCCGCGGTGGCGAGCGTCGACGGGCCGGTGACCGAGTTGGCGGTGAACGGAATTCCGAGCATGAGCGTGAGGTCTTTGGCCGCGCCGAACTCGGTGAAGAGCTCGCCCTGGATCGCGGTGAACGAGCCGTTGCCGGCAAGCTTGGCCTTGTTGCCGTCGCGATCGAAGTTCGCCGTCGTGTCGAGGTAGGCGAAGCCGAGGCCGAACTTCGCTTCGCCGCTCGCGAGCATCGAGCTCGAGAGCGGCACGGTGGGCGCGGTCACCGCGAGCGCCACGCAGCCGGTCAGGGCTTTGGAGAGTAGGGTGATCAGCATCTTCAAGACAAATTATGTGCTTGAAAGCCTGGGGGAGCAATTGGATAATCCCGATAAATATGGGAATTTACGAAGATTCGCTCGAGTACCACAGCCGGGGTCGTCCAGGTAAAATCGAGGTCAACCCGTGCAAGCCCACGGCGACCCAGCGCGACCTGAGCCTGGCGTACTCGCCGGGTGTCGCAGGCCCGTGTCTTGCGATCGCCGCCGACCCGCTCGCGGTCTACAAGTACACGACCAAGGGCAATCTCGTCGCCGTCGTGACCAACGGCACCGCCGTGCTCGGCCTCGGCAACATCGGCCCGCTCGCGGCCAAGCCCGTGATGGAGGGCAAAGGCATGCTCTTCAAGAAGTTCGCCGACATCGACGTCTTCGACATCGAGCTCAACGCCGCCGACCCCGAGGACGTCATCCGGGCGTGCAAGTACATCGAGCCGACCGTCGGCGCGATCAACCTCGAGGACATCAAGGCGCCCGAGTGCTTCTACATCGAGGAGCGGCTCCGCGCCGAGCTGCGCATCCCGGTTTTTCACGACGACCAGCACGGCACGGCGATCATCTGCGGCGCGGCCTTTCTGAACGCGCTCGAGATCACGCACAAGAAGATCGACAAGGTGAAGTGCGTTTTCATCGGAGCGGGCGCCGCGTGCATCGCCTCGGCCAACATGTTCCTCAACCTCGGCGTCAAACCCGAGAATCTCATGATGACCGACATCGACGGCGTGCTCTTCAAGGGGCGCACTGTCGGGATGAACCCGTACAAGGAGCGCTTCGCGCGCGAGACGCCGCATCGCACGCTCGCCGACGCGATCAAGGGCGCCGACGTCGTCGTGGGCCTGTCGGCCAAGGGCGTGCTGACCCAGGACATGATCAAGTCGATGGCCAAAGACCCCATGGTTTTCGCCATGGCCAATCCCGAGCCCGAGATCCTGCCCGAGGAGGTGCACGCGGTTCGGAAAGACGCGATCATGGCCACGGGGCGCAGCGACTATCCCAATCAGGTGAACAACGTGCTGGGGTATCCGTTCATCTTCCGCGGCGCGCTCGACGTTTCGGCGACGCAGATCAACGAGGCGATGAAGATGGCCGCGGTGCGCGCGCTCGCGCAGCTGGCCAAGGAGGAGGTGCCCGAGAGCGTCTCGCGCGCTTACGGCAACAAGACCTTCAAGTTCGGCCGAGACTATCTCATCCCGAAGCCCTTCGACCACCGGGCGCTGCTCGCGGTGTCGCCGGCGGTGGCGAAGGCCGCGATCGACTCGGGCGTGGCGCAGAAGAAGATCGACGTCGACGAATATCGCGGAAGCCTCGAGCAGCTCCTGGGCGGCGCGTTCACCGTCATGCGTTCGATCAAGAACCGCGTGAAGAAGGGGACCGAGCATTCGCCGGGCGGCCGTCTCAAATCGATCGTCTTTCCGGAAGGCGATCATCCGAAGATCCTCAAGGCCTGCGCGCGCCTCATCGAGGACGGCATCGCCGAGCCGATCCTGCTCGGGCGCCGCGAAAAGATCGTGCATACGATCGCGAGCCTCGAGCTCGAGCAGATGCTCGCCGGCGTGCAGATCATCGACCCGCTCACCAGCCCGAAGATCGACGAGTACGCGCAACGCTGGGCCGAGGCCCGGCAGCGCAAGGGCATGACGCCGCGCCTGGCGAGCGAGCTCCTGCGCCAGCGCAGCTACTACGGCTGCATGATGGTGCAGGCGGGCGAGGCCGACGGCGTGCTCAACGGCATCTCGCGCGGCTACCCCGAGGCGATCCGCCCCGCGCTCCAGATCGTCGGCGTGCGTCCCGGCAGCAAGCTCGCCGGGATTTACATGATGATCTTCAAGAAGCGCGTGCTCTTCTTCGCCGACACGACGGTCAACATCGACCCGAAGGCCGAGGACCTCGCCGACATCGCGATCTACACGGCCGATCTCTCGCAGCAGTTCGTCGATCAGAAGCCGCGCGTGGCGATGCTCTCGTTCTCGAATTTCGGAAGCTCGAGCCATCCGTTCGCGGCGAAGGTCGCGCGCGCGGTCGACCTGGCGCGCGCCAAGCGGCCGGATCTCGAGATCGACGGCGAGATGCAGGCCGACACCGCGCTCGTTCCCGAGATCCTCACCGAGAACTATCCGTTTTCGAGCCTCAAGGACGTCGCCAACATCCTCATCTTCCCGGATCTCCAGAGCGGCAACATCGCCTACAAGCTGATGATGCGCCTCGGGGGCGCCGAGGCGATCGGCCCGATCCTGGTGGGGATGCAGAAGCCGGTGAACGTGCTCCAGCAGAACTCCGACGTCGAGGACGTCGTCAACATGGCCGCGATCACCGTCATCGAGGCGCAGCAGGGGATGGGCGAAAAGTCGCGCCCGCCCGAGCATAAGCCCGACCATAAGAAGGAGAAGAAATCATGAGCAAACCACCATGGAAAGAGATTCGCACCGACAAGGCGCCCGCGCCCGTGGGCCCTTACAGCCAGGCCATCGAGGCCGGCGGCTTCGTGTTCTGCTCGGGCCAGATCGCGCTCGACCCGGCGAGCGGAAGCCTCGTGGGCGACACGCCGGCGGCTCAGGCCGACAAGCTGATGGACAACGTGCGCGCGGTGCTCGAAGCCGCGGGTCTCGGGATGAACAGCATCGTCAAGACGACGATCTTCCTGCTCGACATGAAAGCCTTCGCCGAAGTGAACGCGGCGTACGAGCGCAAGCTCGGCGGGCACAAGCCCGCGCGTTCGACCGTGGCGGTCTCCGCGCTGCCGAAAGGCGCGCTGGTCGAGATCGAAGTGTTAGCCGTTCGCTGAAAATTACTTCGTTGCGGCGGCGGTCGTCGGCTTGTAGCGGCGGACCGGCGGCTTCGTGATCATGCCGCTCTTGATGCAGCGGGTGCACACGTACACGGTGAGCGTGGCGCCGTTCGTGAAGTGCTTCACGCGCTTCAAATTCGGAAGCCAGCGGGTGCGGGTCTTGATGTTCGAGTGGCTGATGAGGTTGCCGGTGGTCGGGCGCTTGGCGCAGAAATCACAAGTACGGGCCATGGTTAAAATCCTTTTCGAATGAAAATTTGCGTCCAGTCTAAATACTTAAAAATTTAGTCTTTTGCAAGATCGCAAATCTGGCTAGGCTTGGATCACATGCGACGGCCCAAGCTGCTCAAGTTCAAGGCTCCGAGGGGAGATTCCACCGACCCAGTGGGTTTGCCGGTGCTTTGGTGGGCCGTCGGCTTCATCTCGGCGCTGCTCGTGCTGCTCGGGGTGACCCTCTGGATGGCCCAGGCCGTCTATCAGGAGCTTCCGCCTTCTGCCCAGCTCGGGGATGCGTACAAGCCGGCCGATGTGGTCGTGGTGCTTACGGGTGGGCGGGGGCGCATTCGCAAGGCCTTGGAATTATATGAAAAAGGCTATGGAAAGATGCTCTATATCTCGGGCACCGATCGTCAGGTGCAGATGAAAGAGATCTTGAAGGAGCTGCGCTGGGTGGGGCCCGTCGACGACAGCCACATCATTCTCGAGAATATCTCGACCAACACGCTCCAGAACGCCTATCAGGTGAACCGGTTCGTGACCGAACAGGGGCTGAAGCGCATCCTGCTCGTCACGAGCATCTACCACGTGCGGCGAGCCCACTACATCTTCCGAAAGGTGCTCCCGCGCGACGTCCAGATCGACGTTTCGTGGTTCGAGCAGGCCCCGTTCGAGGCGCCGGTCTGGTGGACCCATTGGAACGGGATCTGGGTGACGATGAGCGAGTTCTTCAAGTTCTTTTACGCTTATCTGCGGCTACTGTCATAGCGGAAGGCGTCTTGGCGGCAAGGTCGGCGTAGAGCATCGTCCCGCCGACGACGGCGAGCGGAATGTACACGAGACTCGTGAAGGGCAGCGCCATGATGAGGAGAAGAAAGCTCCCGAAGCCGAGGCTGACCGCCGGGTGGCGCACGGTGAAGTACGCGACGGGCGTGAGGCTCGAGGAGCGGTGCGAGATCGGGTAGCCGAAATACTCGAACGAGACGATCAGGGCGCCGAGCGCGAGGGCGGGGAGCTGCAGCAGGGGGATGAGCCCCAGGATGAGCGCGACGAGGGCTCCGACGACGAGAATCGAGATGCGCTTGAGCTCGAGCCAGACCGTCGTCGAGATCGGGTGGCGCACCTCGGGCACCGCGAAATGCGCGCCCGTCTCCTTGAGGCGCAGCCTCATGGCGGCCTTGCTCAAGGCGTCGTTAAATGGGGCGGCGATCAGGCCGCTGACGAAGGTGAAGGTGAGAGCCGCAACCAGGGCCAGCGCGAGCCAGCTCAGGATTTTGAGGGCGAAGACGGAGACGCTCAGCAGCCAATGGGGTACGGCCTGGGCCATTCGCACGCCCCAGGCGGCGATCCCGTCGTCGAGATAATGGGCGGCGTAATGGAAAAAGAGCAGGTAGATCCCGATGTTCACGGCCAGGGGGACCGCCACGAGCGAAAGCAGGCGCGGAGAAGTCACAATCATTTTAAGGGCCTGCAGGGGAGCCCAGAAGCCGCGCCAGAAGCCTTCGATGATGCCGAACATTGGTTTCAAGTGTCGCCGAAGCGGCTTTTCTGTGGTAGGCGTGGTGCGTCAAAAGCGTTTGAATTTAGTCATAAGAGGAGACACACCCCATGTCCGCTATCACTTCCAAATCCGTTCTTTTCGCCGTGGTCGCACTGGTCGTTTCAGCCAACGCGTTCGCCGGCCCGATCTGCGACCGCTCGCTCACGTACGACAAGCTCACCGCCGCCGAAAAGGCGCTGGTCGATGCCCATAAGCAGGCCGCGCGCTTCGTGCCGCAGGCCAACGGTTATTACATCGGTTACATTTTCAGCCTCGCGAAGTTCGACACCGAGCTCGCGTTCGGCGTCTACACGAGCTGCGGCGAGCATGCCGGCAAGAGCGGCCTCGGCGACTTCCTCGTCCAGAGCAAGATCACGAGCGACGAAAGCAAGAACCCGTTCCGCGTGTTCTACGAGCAGCAAGTCTCGTTCCCGTACGACAACGGCCAGTACACGGTCGAGAACACGATCGGTGAAGAGCAGGGCGGCTACATCCTCAACACCAAGCTCATCGAGTCGAGCGACGCCGGCTTCTCGCCGAAGTTCGCCGACGGTTACGTCCGCATGACGCCCAAAGACGGCGAGACGTTCGTCATCGCCTGCAACTACATGATTCCGCGCACGGGCTCGTTCAAGGGCACGTTCAACGACCTCGCCAAGGAACGCCTCCAGGCCAGCGGCAAGAACCTGCTTGCTTGGGTGACGCGGGTTTCGGGCAAGTCGGCCTCGGTCGAGTTTTACAAAAATCGCCTGAAGAGAATCCTCGGGAAATAAGTTCTCAGATCGTAGACGGGAGCCTCAGATCGGAGTCTCCGATCTGAGGCTCCGATCTTCACGCTGAAAGCTTCTCCTAAGCGCGGACGCGCTC
>JACQAX010000262.1 GCA_016194795.1 Deltaproteobacteria bacterium
GCGCAGGAACAGGTCGGTGAGCCTCATGTTCGGCAGAAGCCCCGCCACGGGGTACACGCCTTTTTCCCCGATCATGCCGGTGCCGAAGCGGATGAGGTCGACGAAGTTCAGGAGATGGATCAGCGCCACCATGCGAAGAAAAACCCACCGGGGCACGAGATACGTCGCGTCGCCCTCGAAGCCGGCGAACTCGCGGGTTCGCGACCAAAGCGCGCCGGTCGCGCTCCGCGCGCGCCGGTACGCGGCGAGCGCGGTGCCCGTGACGACGACGTTGCCCGATTCCGGGTCGAATCGAATGGGAGGCATGCCCCTCATTATGCCAGCACAGGGGGCCCGAGGTAAACGACGAGGTCAGTTGCCCATCCGGACTTTGCCGGTTTTCGGGTCTTTCGACAGCGGCGGGAAGTACTCGTCGAGATATTGCTTGGACCAGTAATTGCCGGTTCGGCGCCGGGTCTCGAGATCGGTGAACTTGAACTCGTAATAAGGAAACCGGATCGCCTGCGGCGGATGGTCGGGAAAAGGATTCTCCCTGAAAAGGCCGCCCAGCTCGCGGTTCCCCTCGAGGAGCGCGCGTCCGACCTCGGCGATGAACCGGCGCGAGGCGTATTGTCCCATGATCTGCATCGTCGCTTCGAAGCGAGCGAAGTAGGGCGCGATGAACGGGCACGTCCGGTCGAGGGCCTGGGGCTGGAAGCGAAACCCATAGGTCTTCCACGTGACGCCGCCGTCGTCGGTGCCCTGAAACTCGACGTGATGCCGCTTCATGGCGACGAACTCGTAGAGCGTATACGCATTGGCGCTGCGGTAGGTGCCCGCCCAAAGCATGCTCCGCTCCATCCAGCGCGGCAGCAGGACGGGCTGGATCTTGAGGAGCCGCACCCCGAACTCGAGCGACGAGAAATAAAGTCCCATCAGCAGCGGCACGTAGAACGCGAGCACGCGAAAAACCGAAACCTCGCGCTTCGCCGGCAAGGCGACCGGAGCGGTGATCCTTCGGCGGCCGAGCAACGAGGCCGCCCTTTCGATCATCTGGTCGTCAAGCAGCAGCAACCCCATCACGATGGCCGTGACGTTGAGCCATCCGAAGTTGTTCGTGACCTGGATGCCGATCTGAAAAACCACCCAGATCGGGATGGCGATCCAGCGGCCCCGGCGCCCGGCCAGCGCCGCGAGCGGCGCGAAGAGCTCGGCCACGTACGTGAAGGCGCCCTCGAAGAGATGCCAGCCGTGCGAGAGATTGTGGTCGAGGTAGCCGAGGATGGTCGGGAACGGCGCGGTCTCGTACATGCGGTCCATCGCGCCGAGGTCGTGCCACGCTTTCTCGGTGCTCCACAGCTTCACGAGGCCCGACTGGAACATCACGCGAAAAACCATCCAGCGCAGGCAGAACGTCGCGAAGCGATGGGGCGGCGAATCGCGCCCGAGCCCCGGCCGCAAGCCTCGCGGCGCGAACGGGATCGAGAGCAGCGCGAGCTCGAGGACGAGCCCGTCGAGCTGCGCCGGCGCGAGCTCGCGGCAGGCCGAGACGAACGAGACCTGGATGAGCCAGCAGACGAAGAGCGCGAGACGAGGCCAGAGATTGAGCACCAGCGCGACGGCCGCGAGCAGGCCGGTGGCGCCGGCGACGGTGATCGCCTTCGCCCCGGACGACAGCCAGAAAACCGTCGGCATGAAGACGAAGCGCGCCAGGGAGGGATCCTGCTTGAGCACGCTGTCGAGAAAGTCGCCGATCGGCTCGACCCCGCCTGGCCCGACGAGCGCCGGGCCCTCGATGATCCAGCCGGCGAAGACGAAGATGAAGACGACGCCCACGAGCCGCAGAAACAGCCACCGGGGCCAGAGGTACGTCGCCTCTCCCCCATAGCCGGCGAAGTCCACGCACGCGCGCGCGAGCCGCGCCGGAAAGGCGCGCAGCCACCGCAACGCCGCCAGCGGCGCCCCGTCGATGTCCATCGTGCCATTCTTCAGATCCAGGCGTATCGGCGCCATTCTTCCCGTTCTCTCTAGCTAGGTCAGTTCATGCCTTCGAAATGCACCTTGCCGGTGCCCTCATCCCTGATGAGCGGCGGCAGGTACTCGTCCTCGGCCGTTCGAGTCCAATACTTGCCGGTCTTGCGCTGCTCGGAAATGGGGTTGAAGACGTAATGATAAGTCGTGAAACGAATCGCCTCGGGGCGATGGCCGTTGAACGGGTCGTCTTTGAAAAGCGAGAGCACCTCGGGGCTGCCCTCGAGCAGCCGGCGCGCGACGCTCGCCACGACGCTCGACTTGCCTTCCGTCAGCGCGATGATCTGCAGCGCCGCCTCGAAGCGCGGGAAGTAAGGGGCGATGAAGGGGCAGATGTGGGACTCGTCCTGCGGCAGGTACTTGTGGCGGTAGGGCCGCCAGGTCTTGCCGCCGTCGTCCGATCCGCGGAACTCGATGAGGTAGCGCGCTTCCCTGATTCTCCAGTACAGCGTATACCGATTGACGCTGCGAAAATTCCAGATCAGGTCGATGGGCCGCACCATCCAGTCGGGCAGCATCTCGGAGGAGAAGGGGGTGATCGTGTCGAGCCCCAGCACGAGCGAGATGTAGAAATGCACCCCGAAGATCGCGTACAGCGCCGCGCGCCTGGCGCCGC
>JACQAX010000263.1 GCA_016194795.1 Deltaproteobacteria bacterium
TTCGTCACGTTGCTCTCGTTCTGGGTGACGTTTCCGCAGCGCGAGGACCTCGTCGCCAAAAAAGGCTGGGACCTGCCGCCGAAGATCGTCACCCTCGGGCCCTACACGGTGACGAAATGGGAGAAGGGCAAGCAGATCGTCTTCGAGCGCAACGCCTCGTACTACGGAGCCAAGCCGAGGGTCGAGCACGTGGTCGCGCTCATCGAGCCCGTCAACGAGACGGCGCGCAAGCTCTTCTTCGACGGGAAGATCGACGCCCTTCTCAACGTCACGGCCGAGGACCTCGTCGATTTCACCCCCGACTCCGGCAAACAGCTCCGCCAGTTCGAGTATCTCGCCACCGTCTTTCTCGCCTTCAACGCGGCCCACCGGCCCACGGCCAGCGCCGAGCTGCGCCGGGCGATCGCCCAGGTTCTCGATCGCTCCGGCCTCCAGGCCGCGCTCAAGGGCGGGCAGTCTCCGGCCGACTCGCTGATCCCGAAGGGCATCGCGGGCTACGAGCCGATGTCGATGCCCGTGTCGATCGACCAGGCGAAGCTCGCGCTGCTCGCGGCCGGCTACAAGTCGGCGGCCGACGTGCCGCCGCTCAGCGTGCTCTGCATCGAGGGCCGGCTCACGCCGGTCGCCGAATACGTGCGCTCGCAGCTCAGCCGCGGGCTCGACCTGAAAGTCGACCTCAAGTGCGTGGCCCCCGCCGAGTACGCCAAGCTTCGCAAGGCCGGGAAGTTTCAGATGGTCATCGCGCAGTGGGGCGCCGACTATCCCGACGCCTCGAGCTTCATGGAGATCTTTCTGAGCGACGCCGAAAGCAACTACACGGGCTGGCGCAACCCGCGCTACGACCGCCTCGTCAACGTCGCCGGCGGAACGCTCACTGTTCTCGAGCGCCTCAAGACCTACTCCGAGGCCCAACGCATCCTGCTCCAGGACGACGCGGTCATCGTCCCGCTCTACTACCCCAAGATCACCGCCCTGCTCAGCGCCAGCGTGTCGGAGTTTGAGATAAATGCTCTCAACTATTTGTTTTTCAAGCGAATAGGGCTGAAGTAACTCTCCTGTCTTTCCGCATCGCATCATGATAATAAACCAAACTTATCAAGTATGTGGCAACGCGCCTTTTCGAGACTCATCATCCTTGCTGCCGCACTGACCGCCCTGCCCGCGGCCCATGCCTCCACGTCCTGTGACCGGCTCACGTTCGTCCCCATCGAGCCCAGGGGCGAAAGCGAACCCGCCAGGTGCGACAAAGCCTCCGACAAGCTCGGCTGCCAGATCGCCGCCGGCTTCTCGCGCTTCGACAAGGTTTCGCTCGCCGGTGGCCTCACCGCGCACGCCCTCCAGCACGCCTGGCCGAGCGCGGGCGACTACGAAAGCTACGTCGCCGGTCTGGAGCACTCGCCCGCCATTCGCGAAACCAACGAGCTTCGGATCCTGGCAAGGCGGATCGCGCATTCGAGCGATGCGTGCGAACCCAACTACATCTACATCGGAAGCTCGACGGTTTTCGGCATGGGGCCCGCTTTCGTGAGCTCCGAGCGCTTCCTGCTCGACGGCAAGGTCACGACGAACGTCATCATGGCCGAGGATGCCGGCGCTCCGTTCCACATCCCGCTCGCGATGATCTCCAAGGACAAGCTCATCGAGAACTCCTACTACGACCTCGTCATCGCCCACGAGCTCGCCCACGGGCTGATGCAGGACCTCTACGGCGTCGACGACTTCGCGAAGCTCGAGAAGCGCGTGATCAGCCGCGACGGCCACATGGCGAGCGCCACGACCGACCCGACGCTGGCGCTGATCGAAGGCTTCGCCGAGGGCTTCGAGGCCTACCTCGGCGAAAAGACGCTGGACGAGGCGGAGCTGCGCACCCCATACCTCGACAAAACGATGGGGAGCGTCTTCGACCGCATCGACGACTTCAACGCCTACGGCTGGAAAGGCTATCTGTTCACGATCCCCGGCACGATCGTCCGCACGGCGCGCACGATGCTCAACATCGACCAGTTCATCTCCGAGTTCCTGAAGGCCGAGCGCCAGAAGCCCGTGCGAAACAACGAGTACGTGCTGCGCGGGACGTTCAACAACCTCTCCCACCACTACGGCCTGCCGATCGCCACGAGCGAGCTCGACGCCGACGAGGTCGTGGGCTACGCGCCCGAAAACGACGACTCGGTCTACAGCAAGGAAGGCGTCGCGGCCCACTTCGTCTATCGCGTGCTGCACGAGGGCCTGGCCGCCGAGCTGTTCGAGACGATCCACTGGGGCAAGCCGCGCGACCTCTGGGAGCTCGCCTCGGAGCTTCCGGTCGAGCTCTCCGACGGGCAGTTCGCGCGCATCGCCGACGTCTATCGCACGACCTTCACCGCCGAGGGGCGCAAGGCCGTGAGCGCGCGCCTGAAAAACCTTCTCGATCCCGACAATCGCCGCGCCACGGGCTTCGACGCCGGGCGCGTCGAGCGCGACTATGCCGCGCGCGTGGCGGCGATCGCCGTGCCCACGCGCCTGGCTCCGCCGTCGCGCGAGTTCTGGGTCGAGTTCTGGAACCCCTCCCTGCTCCACTCCAAGCTCTACGGCGCGATGGACCGCATCAACCTGGCCACCGCGTCTCCGGGGCGCGCCGAAGCCTTCCTCGAGACGCTTGGCCTCGAGAAGCCCCGCCGCCAGGCCGTGCTGCGCAGCCTGCTCGACGCGCGGGCCCGTCTCATCGAAACGCGCCAAGCCTCCTCGCTCGACCGGTTCACCGAGCTCTGGCGGGACGCGAGCAAGACCTACCCGCCGCAGCTGCGCGTCGACACCGAGCGCGCCATCGCCGAGCTTCGCGCCATGCGCGGCTGCTTCGCGACGTCTTGCCTTACCCATGGTCTTCCGCGACAGTAGTAGGGTGAACAAAGACACGCACTGGCTCCTGCGCGCCTTCCTCGGCTACAAGCTCGCCGTCTTCGCCGTCGCGCTCGTGGCGCTGATGGCCTTCGCCGGCATCCAGCCCGAGTCGGTTTCGCACTTCGTCTCGCTGCTGTACGAGTGGGACGCCAAGCACATCCTGCGCGTGGCGCGCGAGGGCTATCTCGCCGCCGAGCCGTCGATCCAGGTCTACCCGGTGTTTCCGCTGCTCATTCGCGCCTTCCACGTCGTCGTGCCGAGCTGGGAGTGGGCCGGCGTGCTCGCCGCGCAGGCGGGCTCGTTCTTCGGGTTCCTGTATTTCTATCGGCTGGCGCGGCTCGAGCTCGACGAGAAAACGGCGAAGCTCGCGCTCGCGCTCTTCGCGTTCTTCCCGACGGCGTACTTCCTCTCGGTCACCTACACCGAGACGGCCTTCTGCGCGCTCTCGTTCGGCGCGGTCTACCAGCTTCGCCGCGAGCGCTTCGCGCCCGCGGCCGCGCTCGCGTTTCTCGCCGCGCTCACGCGCGTGAACGGCGCTCGGCTTCACGTTCGGGGCGATCGCCATGCTGCCCTGGCTTTTCAAGCGCGAGCGGGCCTTCGATCTGACCTACGTCGCCTTGAATCTGCTGATGCTCGTGTCGCTGAACTTCTGGCTGTCGCGGCCGCGGTACGTCCTGATCCTCTATCCGCTGTTTCTCGAGGCGGCTCCGCGGCTCGCCAGGCGGCCGCTCGCGCTCGCCCTCTGGCTTTTCGTTTCAGCCACGCTTTTCGGCATC
>JACQAX010000264.1 GCA_016194795.1 Deltaproteobacteria bacterium
GCAGACCATCACGGTCGTCATCCGAAACGCACAGGGCAACTCGGCAAGCCAGACGATCAGCGTCAACGTCGACTCGACGCCGCCTCAGCTCGTAAGCCTTACTCCGGCCAGCGGGACAACGCTGACGACGCTTAGCTTTCCGATCTCGGGGTCGTCGAATGAACGTCTCGCGTCGGCGACTTTCAAGGGTCAGGCGCTCACGCTCGCGCCCGATGGGCTGTCGTTCTCGGGCACCTTTACCGCCTCGAGCCCGGGCGCGCTCGCCGCGCCACTCGTGCTCACCGATCTCGTGGGCAACAGCGCGACGACGAACGTGGCGCTCACCATCGCGCTCCCGCCGCCAGTGATTTTGTCGATCGCGCCTGCCGACAACACGCTCTTCAGAACCCTTTCGGTTCCGGTGAGCGGTCAGGTCGACAAAGCGATCGTCTCGGCCACGGCAAACGGCCAGGCTTTGACCGTCGCGCCCGACGGGGTCTCGTTCTCGGGCAACGTCGCCATCACGGCGCAAGGGGCGCAGAATCTCACCGTCGTGGTGGTGGATGCGTACGCCGGCTCGGCCACGCGCGTGATCCCGATCAAGGTGGACTCGATTGCGCCTCAGCTCGTGGCGACGAGCCCGGCGTCGGGCTCGACCGTCTCGACGCTCGCGTTCACGCTCTCTGGAACTTCCAATGAGTCGCTTTCGTCGGCGAGCTTTGGCGGCCAGCCGATGGCGCTTTCGGCCGACGGTCTTTCGTTCTCGATCGATTTGACGGCACCGGGGGCAGGAGCGTTGACCGGCACGCTCGTGCTCACCGACGTGGCGGGCAACGCAGCCTCGTTTGACTTGAGCTTCAACGTGCAGCCGCCGATTCCGTTCTCGATCGCGGTGGACTTGCCGCAGAGTGGGGCGACCTTAAGCTCGCGGGCGATCGCCATCAGCGGCTCGGGTAATCGGCCCCTGGCGACCGCCACCGTCAACGGTCAACCGTTAACCGTTTCGGGATCTGGCTTCTCAGGAACATATAACGCGGCCTCCGTCGGACCGCAGACGCTCGTGATCTCGGCCACCTCGACAAACGGCGCCAGCGCGAGCGCGAACGTTCCGGTCACCGTCACTCCTCCGCCGCCCGAGGGCCCGGTGCTCGCGTCGACGCTCACCGACCACCTTCTCATCTCGACGGCGACGCCAGCCCTTGCCGTGCCCGTCACGGTCACGTCCAATCTGTCGTTCAACACGACGGTCAGCGTGAACGGCGTCGTCGCGTATCAGAGCGCACAGGCGAGCTTCACGGCAAACGTCGTGCTCGCGCTCGGAAAAAACACGATCCAGGTCGACTCCGTCGACAGCAACGGCGGCGAGTCCGAGCCCCTCGTTTACTCCGACATCGTCTATAACCCGCCGGCCAACGCGACGGCGCTGGCCGGATCGACGCTCGTGTCGCCCGCCTTCAACGTGCCGACGATGCTCTCGGACGCGTTTCTCTCGAAAACCTCGGCTGCGACGGCGGCACTCGCGGCACTGACCCACCGGACCGATCCGGTTTCGTGCGCTCCGGGCGCCGTCGTCGCCCCGCCGGTCGATCTCTACGCCGCGGTAACGGCTACCGACGCCTTCTCCGAGCTCACGCCCGAGATCCGCGCGCTTGCCGCCTCGCTCGTCGACGCGGACGGCGCGTTCTATTTCGTGCGCGACCAGATCAGCTTCCTGCCGCGCTTCGGTCTGACTCAGACGGCCGCGCAGACGCTCTCGTCGCGCGCCGGAACGGCGCTCGACAAAGCCAATGCGCTGGCCACGCTTCTTCGCGCGATGAACGTGCCGGTGAGCTTCGTGATGGGCGACGTGCGCGTTCCCGAGAGCGCGCTCAAAAGTCTGTACGGCGTCGAAGGGACGAACGACCTGGGCTGGGCGCACCTGCTTTCGCTCAAGGGGTATTTCGAAAGCCTCTACCCGCAGGGGTTTGACGCGGCCCAGATGCTCGACTACGTCGATGGTCAGCGCGTCTGGCGCCTGCCGCACGCGTGGCTTTACGCCAACCTCGAGGTTCTGCCCGGCAACTTTCAGTGGATCAGCGTCGATCCGAGCTACCCGGCCACCGAATACGAGCTGGGAGCCGCCGGTCGCGCGGCCTACACGCACACGACTCCAAGCCGCGTCACCGACTTTCTTTTCACGCCCGACATCCACCACAACTTCGTCAAGTCGGGCACCTTCACCGACTATCTCGTCGAAGGCGCGATGCTGACCGACGGCTTCCGTGGCGCCTTCTTCGTCGGCACCCTCCCGTACGTCGGCTTCCAGAAGCTCGGAGCAAGCACCGTCAAGGGCGTCTCGCTGATTCCGGGTTCGGTTTTGGGCGCGGGCGAGCCCTGCGTGAAGACCCAGGCGCAGACCATCCCCGACGACTATGTTTTCAAGAGCTTCGTGCGCGCCGGGCAAGCCGACCATCCGCTGGTCAGCGCCACGCTGCCGCTTGCGCTCGTGCGCCAGAAACCGCTTTCGATCAGCCACAGCATCGGGCTTTGGAAGGACATCAACCTGACCGCCGCCACGGGCACCCTTTTGCTGGCGAGCGGCGACACGGTGCTTTCGTCCGCCGACAACGTTCCGGCCGGCGCGCCCTTCGAGCTCTACCACGGCATTCAGGAGCCGCTCCGCTACGGCGGCGCCGTCGAGGCGCGGCTTACGCCCAACGCGATCACGGCCGGAGTCCAGGTCATCTCCCACTCGATCGCTCCGGTGGGCGAGAACGAGTACCTCGCCGACGTCGCGGCGGTGAAACAGATCTCGAGCGCGTCCTTCGTGCGCGGGCCTCGCGCGATGGCGGCGCTCCTGAAGCTTGCGACGAGCCTGGCGCTCCTGCGCGCCGCTCAGAACGACGTCGAGCTCGGGCACTATTTCGGCACGGCGCGCGCCGCCGAAAATCTCATCGTAACCTCGACTCGAACCGGTACGGTCGTCGACAACGTCGAAAGCTCGCTCGGCATGCTGCCGACGAGCGGCCAGATCGACTGGGAAGTGACGGGCCCGCTCTACTCGCGCTCGGGCGACTTCGACGACCTGACCCGCTACGTGAACGTCACCGATGCCAAGGGCGCCGTCGTCATCGCCGACTCGTCGGCGGAGCACGAGCTTTGGGCCGATCTTTTCGGCGCCTCCGGCGTTTCGGCCGTCAAGGCCATCCAAAAAGTGGCCGAGCACAACGCGAATCTGCTCTCGGGACAAACGGCGGTCGACCTCATCAGGGGCGGCGTTCTGAGCCCGAGCAACAAGCAGTCGCTCTACAATCGTTTCGCGCCGGCCATGCAGGCGCAGATCCCGTTCCTCGATCAGTTCGCGGCCGAAAGCCCGTATCTCTTCTCGCTCACCGACCAGCTCGCCATGGATAACGGCTGGTCCGGCGTGGCGTTCATCATCGCGCCCAGCACCCCCATGGGGCAAGCCGGCGCGTTCATCGGAAGCGCGGGCTCGAGCCCCATCCTGGGGGGCGACGAAAGCTCGAGCTCGTCGACGTGCAGCAGTAGCGGCGACGGCGGCTCGGACTGCACGCAGCATGGCCGCACGGTACACTACGACACCGCCACCGGAACCGTGAACTACTCGGAATACAGCTTCAGCGAGGTCGAAACCATCACGGGCAGAGACGAAAACGGCGGGGTCAGCGACTGGGAAGACC
>JACQAX010000265.1 GCA_016194795.1 Deltaproteobacteria bacterium
AACCGGCGTACCTGAAAGGGTACCGTGGGTTCGAATCCCACCCTCTCCGCCATTCCAAAGAACAAAGCAAACCCCTTACCCATAGAGTTACAAAAATCATGGATAACCCGAAGGGTGGGGTTCGAACCCCATGGGGGAGTCCGCCAGTGTGGCGTTCGAAAGAACGACGCCGAAGCCGCTGGGTTCGAGAAAAGTAGCAGGATGCTACTTTTCCGCGAGCACGCTCGAAGAGCGCGCACAGCCCGCGCGTAGCGCGGGTTCCGGCCAGTATGGCCGGAACAATCCCACCCTCTCCGCCATCTACCTGAAATCTCAGCACTCACGCTTCCTGTCATCCTGTCCCGTATGGTCGAGAGCCAGCGAGTTCGGTTACAACTTGGGTTACAAGTTGGTGACCAGGAAATCAGCGATCAGTCTTTTAGATCTTCAAAGACTTTTACTCGATCGAGACTAAGCGAGATACCAGACTCCGTGGTCCATTCACCGAGCCGTTTTCCAACGATTGCATAATCGCCGCGAGTGAGCTTCACGTTTATGGAAATCATGGTCACGAAGTCTGGGTAGGTAAACGCGAGGAGGAGATACCACTTAAGTCGTTCAAGATCCGACAGGCTTTTGATTTCGACATTATATTTTGATCCACGCCGAATTTTCCAAAAGTGCATGGTCTGAATTTCAGCCATTGGGATCACAAGGCGGCCGTTATTTTTAACCAGAACTTTGCCTCGTCCGTCACGAGACGCAGGTTTTTTCTCGAAGGACGCTCGCCACGGGTCTGCGGGTGGTGCAGGTTTTTGCTCTAGCTTTGTAGGTTCGAACCTCAATGCGTATTGGATGGAGATCGCTTCCATTCCATCTTGACCAGGGACCCAGGCAGTAAATAGCCCCGAATAGATGCTTCCCTCTTTGGCAAAAACGTCAGCGACAAGCAGTGTATGTTTGGGGTTGTTTTCCGTTAGGAGTTCCCACGGGTGATAAAAGCCGGCGCGCAGCCCCGTGAGCGTACCGTGGAAGAGCTTAGTAATTCGGTCGAGTCTATTCGGCGCGTAGAGAGATTCGGAAGAGTCTTTTCTGTCTGCTCGCTGCAGCAGCAGCCTTTCGATGCGAATCAGCACCTGACCAAATCCAGAAAGAATCAGTCCGATGAAGAGGGGTCGAATCTGTAAATCTAGTATCAGCGGCATTATATCAACCCGCGAAATGTCCATTTTAAGACATTTGGTAAGTACGAAGAAGGCGGGTCGAATTGGCGTGCAGTAGTTCGACTTGAGAAAAAACGCACGCAGAAGCGCATATTCCCATTTCGCATCACCAGCGTCTACTGACGATAAAGCAATGGAAACGTATTGCTGCGCGGCCCATGCGATGAGCGTCCAATTGATAAAGACGCTCATTAAGCATCCCAAAAGGAGCAGGGAAAAGTCCTTTGGGGCGATAGTCTTGAACTTCGGATAAACGAAGCGAAAGATTACCAGGAGCGGCAATGCTGGAGTTACGAATGTGAGAAGTACGGCTATCGCCGTCCAAGTAACGTTCATAGGTGATCTCAACGCGATCTGAGTATCAACCTAGCGTAGAAGACTGCGCGCAGCTATTTTTTTGAGTTCTGTGTTTCAGCGGCGCGTTTTACGAAGTCGGCAAGAGAGATGGGGTCCGCAACAACCTCGGAGTTGTCCTTTCGAACCCAGTGTTCGCCATCTTGCCTATAAGGGAACTCACCGACAGTAACTTCGGTAGGCAGCACTTCTGGATGATCAACAGCACCTTTTGTCATCGGCATTAGTACTAGTCCTTTCCTGACCGCAAGGTCAACCCAGGGCCGGTGGGCTGCGATAGATCAATTTTATCACGCCCTCGTATATCGTTTTATATCGTATAGACGAATATTCCTAGTCGAAATATGCCTGTATATACCGAAGCGCGCCGCATTACCGATATATGAGGTATGCCTCACGACGGTGAGTTCAAAATCATCTGGATTGACGGGAGGCGCTATCGCGTCGTCCCAGTCGAAGGTGATGATGTTGACCAGAATGAGCCGGAACTGGTTGGGCGAGTTTCCGGCGCCGCAGAAAGTTTGGCGCCCAAGTCTCTTGGTCGTCAGATCCTGGAGTTTCGAATTAAGCACGGACTCGAGCAGAAGGATTTTGCGGCATTGGCGACGCTTACTCAGCCGCAAGTCAGCTGGTACGAGAACGACAAGAGAAAGCCTCGCGCAGGTAATCTTCTGAAAATCTATGAGTTGCTGAAAAAGGACCGAATCGAAAAGTAGGGATTCCGATACAGCGCCGATTTAGTAAATAAGGTTACCCATTACGGTCATCAAAGACGCGCTGATAGCCGACGTTTTCAATGCGTCCCACGTGACTTCACTCGCGAATTCTATCGGGTACTAAGGAGCGCACGCTTGCTGGAGTCGAGCGCATTGCCGTGATAAATACGAGAATGCGATCGGTAAAATGGTGTTCGATTATGAAGGAGCCGAAAATGAAGTCAGGCAAAGATATCGATGTCTTGATCCACGAGCATGTATTTGGCATTCCGCCGCAAACCCCTAACCAGTTCGCCATGACTTCATTTCCGAGATCCTACTCGGCCGACCGGGAGGCCGCGCTACTGGTTGAAGAAAAAATACTGCGGATGGCCCCAGAAATATCTGAAATCTATAAAAGAGAGCTCATCGAAATGCGCAAGGTAAAGGTGGGGCAAAAGATTGACTCTGACGAGCGCAGTCGTTTTTCACGCGAACCTCACGCTATTTGCGCTGCTGCTTTAGTCGCTCTTGGCTTGAAGGAGTGAGCGGATTGCGAATGGGTTATAGTTGGTAGCCGCTACAATAGGGCTTCGTCCAAGCGTGTGAACCTACAGAACGGACATATAAAAATGCCTCCACGCAAGGCGCGGAGGCATTTTTATATGCGGTGTAGTAGTGGCGCGAAGCGCGAAACCAATCCAGCCCTAGTTACCCCAAAGCGTGATTTCATTCCCATCAGGGTCTCTGAAATGCGCAAATCGCCCCTCGCCATCCTGCTCAACCGAGATCGGCGTTACTCCCCGCTTGGCGACTTCCGAGATATAGCGCTCGTAATCGCCGATCCGAAATACAACCGCCACGCTTGCCGAGCTGGCCTTGGGGGCATCGCTGCGCTTCGGGTGGATCCCGAAGAAAAACGGCCCCGCCGGTGTTTTGAAAAATCCATAAAAGCCACCGCCCGACTCGTGGGTTTCCAACCCGATTTTCGAATACCAGTCAGCCAGGATTTTCGCGTCCTGGCAGGGGTTGATTGAGACGGATCCAACGTACTGCGGATGCGTCTCATTGGCGGCGAAGGCAGGAATGCTTGCGGCGAACAACAGTGAGCAAATCAATAGTTTCATTTCTCGTCTCCTCCAAGTCTGAGTGAATAAGAATTTGAGCTATCATATTTTTCAACGGCCACACCTGCGTCCAAAAAATTTTGATTTTCTTCGGGCGTATCCCGAACTATCTTCGCGCCCATGCAACCCTATCTTTCCTTGAAGTCCTCCGGCCCCGGTTTGTGGCACCGTCAAGGTGACTGGTACGATACTGCCTTCCGCCGCCGCATGACCGTCATGGCGTTATCCACAGGCGAGCTCCTTATCCACAATCCCTTCATTCTCGAAGAGAAAGACCTCGCCGAGCTCAAGGCCCTGGGAAAAGTGGTCGGGATCCTCGTGCCGAACGCCTTCCACGGAGACGAGACCGCGTGGCTGTCGGAGAAGTTTCCCGAGGCGAAAGTTTTCGTCCCGCGGGCCATCGAGGCGAAGGCGCGCAAGAAGTACCGCGTCAACGGTAGCTTCGAAAACGACTGGCCCGCCGACTGGCGCAAAGACGTCGAGTGCCTGCCGCTCGAGGGAATGCGCCTGCTCCACGAATCGGTCTTTTTTCACAAGGCCTCGCGCACGCTCGTCGTGACCGACTTCGTCTTCAACATGAAGCCGGAAGACTTCAGCAAGAACTTCGAGCGCACGCTCATGGCCTGGAACCGGGTGGGCACGGGCTTTGGGACGTCGTGGCTGTGCGACAAGGTTTTCACCAGGGACGACGCGGCAAGAAAGCGTTCGGTCGAAAAAATCCTGGCCTGGGACTTCGACCGCGTCGTCATGAACCACGGCCACGTCGTCGAAAACGGCGGCAAGGCTATGATGACGGCGAGTCTCTCAACCTGAGAGGGCGGTCGCGACCGCCTCGGGGGTCTTTCTGAACGTGGCCGCATAGCGCTTGCCGAGCTCCCGCATCGGAAGCTCGACGAGCCGATGCACGGCTTCGGTCACGGTCAGCAGCAGCCCGATAAAAACCCCGGCGAGGATGAGCGGGCGGTACGGGTCGGAGTCCCAGCGCGGGTCGACGATCGCGTAACGCGCCACCTTGGCCACCATCATGTGAAAAACATAGAGCGTATACGAGCGCGCGCCAAGATAGTCGAGAACCGGTCCGATGATCGGGAAATGCAGGATATCCCTGCCGCGCCTCTCGAACGTGGCGCACAGCCACACCGAAAGACCGCTGAGCGCGGCGACCAGGATATAGACGTGCATCACGTTGCGGCCACGATCGGTGCCTTCGCCATGGCGGCTGGGGTAGAGCCAGATGAATACGAACGACAAGACCACGATCGCGCCCGCAAGCCACGACGAGCGTGAGCTGGGCCGGCCGGCCGGCGCACCCGTGGCCGCGAGCTCGGCGAAAAGCAGGCCGAGCGCGACCCCCAGGAACAGGCCGTCGAAATTGGTGATCGTATGGGAGTAAAGCGCGTTGATCGTATAGACGTGGGTGAACAGAACGTGGAACAGGGGCCGTACGACGAATGCGCCGACCGCCGAAGCGATGAGGGCGAAGCGGAATCTCGACGAGTTCGACGGGATCGCCACGAAGAGCAGGGGAAGAAGGAGGTAGAACTGATCCTCGATCGAAAGGCTCCAGTACGGCGCCAGGCAAAGGCGGTTCGCGTCCGAAAAACCATAGGTTGAAATCGTGAGGTTATAGACCGGCACCAGGGTCTCGGCCAAGGTTCGGAAAACCTGAAACATCCGCGCGGGATGCGAGAGCGCCAGCGGCTCGAGAAAGTTGAAGAGGCTGAAGCAGGCCGCGATGAACGCGAGCCCCAGGACGGCCACCGGGGCCAGGCGAAAGAAACGACGAACGAGGAATTCGACGATGACCCCGCGCTTCTGGATCAGGCGCGCCAGAAAGGTCGGGCCCTCGACGTCGTCCATGATCCGGAGCATGTAGAGCGCGACGACGAAACCCGAGATGACGAAAAAGACGTGAACGCCCGCCCAGCCCTGCCGCATTCCCAGCGGCAACCAGTTGTAGTCGATGGTCGGGTGGTGGGTGTGGTGCAGGATGATGAGTAGGCACGCCAAGCCGCGGAGTTTTTCGATGCTCTGGAAGCGCATGGGGAAATTGTAAGGGAGTTGCCCCCGCAAGGTAAGCGGAATTCAGCGGGTCTTGTCAGGCGGATGAAAGCGACCTATCTTCGCCCCATGCAACCCCGCCTCATCACCATCCCGATCAGCCATTACTGCGAGAAGGCCCGCTGGGCGCTCGAGCACGCGGGCATCGCTTATCTCGACGAGCGGCATCTTCAGATCTTCCATTACCTGGCCACCTATCGCGCCGCCCGCACCGACTCGGTTCCCGTGCTCGTCACGCCCTCGAAGGTGCTGACCGAATCCAGGGACATTCTCCACTGGGCCGACGAGCAGTCGCCGGCGGACAAAAAACTTTATCCGGCCGACAAGGGCCTCCGCGGCGAGACCGAGCGGCTCGAGCGCTCGCTCGACGAGGGCTTCGGCGTCGCCGGACGCCTCTGGATGTACACGTTCCTGCTCGACGACATTCCGCTGATTCTGCGATATTCGAAAAAACACGCCGTGCCCTGGCTCGAGCTCAAGGCGCTTCCCCTGGCCTTTCCTTTCGTTAAGCGACACATCCACGAAATCCTGGGCCTGACCGCGACGAGCCGCGAGGACTCGCGCGCGCTCGTGGCGCGAACGTTCGACGAGGTTGCCGAGCGGCTGCGTGATGGGCGGCCGTATCTCACGGGCGATCGTTTCACGGCGGCCGACCTGACGTTCGCCGCTCTTTCCGCGTCCGTGCTCCTTCCCGAGAAATACGGCGTCGAGCTGCCTAAGCTGGACGAGCTGCCCCGGGAGATGCGGGATCAGGTCGTCGAATGGCGCGCGCATCCCGCCGGCCGGCATGCACTGCGAATGTACGAGCGGCACCGCTGACTAAGCTTTGCGCGCCAGCCCGCGCATGACGCCGTCGAGAGTCTTGGAGCGCAGCACCTTGGCGACCGCGCCATCGACCTCGCCCGCGATCTCGAGAAACGCGTCTTTCATCCCGGAGCTCACCGGGCAGGGCGCGTACGCGGCGTTTTTGTTGGGGCAGAGCATCCCGCCGCTTTCGACGGCGTCATAGACGTCGTGCAGCGAGATGCGCGCGGGCTTCCGGGCGAGACGGACGCCACCGCCCTTTCCTTCCTTGGAAAGGACGAGGCCCGCTTTTTTCAGGGCGCGAAGGATGTTGCGGATGACGACGGCATTCGTGTTCACGCTCTTGGCGATCTGCCCGGACTGAACGAGCTCGACGCCGCGTCGCTCGAGAAACCCGAGCACGCAGAGAATGTGGACCGCGACCGCGAAACGCGAGCTTCCCGACATCCGCTTCTTCCTTCCCGGCTTAGACGAGCCCTTCGGCCTTGAGCACCGAGGCGACCGCCGGACGGGCGGCGACGCGGCCGAGGTACGTCTGGACGTGCTTGTACGGCGTCAGGGGAATCTCGAGGTACTTCGTCCAGCCGAGGACCACGAACGCGTACGCGTCCGCCGGCGTGAAGCTCTTGCCCGTGAGATACTCGCGGCCGTCGGCGAGCTTGTCGTCGACGTACTTGATATGCTTGTTGGCGTTTTCGAGCATGTAGGTCCGAACGGCGCCGACCACGGCGGCGTCCTTCGAGATGTACGGCGCGCCGAAAAGCTGGCCGATGCCCTTATGCAGGTCGGCCGCGACGAACGACATCCAGTTGAGGGCTTCTGCGCGCTCGACCGTGCCGTGCGGCGGCAGGAGCTTCTTGTCGGGCGCC
Source organism: Deltaproteobacteria bacterium (assembly GCA_016194795.1). Classification (GTDB taxonomy): domain Bacteria; phylum Bdellovibrionota; class UBA1018; order UBA1018; family UBA923; genus JACQAX01. The sequence continues at coordinate 7,113 of JACQAX010000265.1, forward strand.
TTGTCGGCGACGTAGAGCTGGATGGCGATGTTCTGGTCGAGCTGCTTTCCCTCGTCGGTGACGAAGATCGGAAGCGTTCCGAGGATCGGGTTGCGCTTCTCGACGACCGAGAGGTTCGGATCGGAGGCGTTGTCGAAGTCGACCTCGATGGCCTCGTATTTGAGGCCCGACTCCTCAAGGGTGATGTGGCAGGACGTCGAGCAGGAACCGGAGGAATAATAGAGTTTCATTTTCAAAGTCTCCTTTACTGTAATCTATTTAATTACAGTAAAGGAAGGCGTTGTCAAGCCGCATGGATCTTGAAGCCATTGTGAACCCTCTGCCCGACGGCTACTGCGAGCCGCGAAAATTCTTCTGCGCGTAGAGCGCGGCGCGAAGCCCGTCGGCGAGCTTCTCCAGGGGGCCGGTGCCCCAGTAGTGCACGAACATGATTCGCGGCGTCTCCCTGATGAAGTGCGTGTGGATCGAGACGACGTTGATGCGCGCCTCGATCAGCGCTTTCAAGACGTCTTTCATCTCGAACTCCAGCATCGCGAGATCGCCGCTGACGACCGCGCGCTCGGTCGTGCCGGCGAACGACGCCCAGCTCTCGACTCCCATCGACTCGCCGACCTCTTTTCCGTCGAGCTCGGTGCCCCGGCCGGTCGAGATCTTGTAGACGCCGCCCTCGAGCTCGCCCTTCCACAGGAGGCGGTGGATGATCTTCAGATCGAGCGCGTTCCTGCGAAGATCGAGCTTCACCGCCGAGGCTTTCGCCGACGCGAACCCGCCGGCGAGGCACTTCCGGAGGAACGCGCCGACGGCCGAGGCAACCGCGTCCTGCTTGCCGGAGCCCGAGAAATGAAGCGACATCGCGCGCGGCGAGTCCCAGAGGAAGGTGTTGTGGAGAGAGGTGACGTCGAACCCGGCGTGCAGCGCCTCGCTCAGCGCGCCATTGACCTCGTTCTCGCGCAGCGGGACCTTGCCCACGAAGACGGTCTTCTCTTTCGTCCCCATGAACGAGGCCAGGGCGGTCAGGCCCATCGCCGACGGGACGGTGACGCCGCCGACGGCGACGCCAAGGCCCGAGCGCGGAAGGCTGATCTTGTAGGTGCCGGCCTTCACGTCGGCCTGGCCCTGAAAGCCCGAGGCTTTGGCGAGAGCCGCGGGATCGAGGCCCTCGCTCGCGGCGAGCGCGTGGGCCGAAAGCAGGAGAAAAAGAGGGACGAGGCGGGTGTTTTTCATGTGGGTTTTTTTATCTTCCAGCGCCGATGGCTCCAGAGCCAGTATTCGGGCTGCTTTCGGATCACGCCCTCGAGCTGTCGCATGAACTGCTCGGCGAGCGCCCCCTCGGCGAGCTTGGCCGGCTCGTCGGTGACGGGGTGGAAGGTGCACTCGTAATACCCGCGCCCGACCTTGGTGACGTTGAGATACAGCACCGGCGTGTCGTACTCGCGCGCGAAGCGTTCGTAGCCGAAGTTCGCCGGCGTGTCCTGGCCCAGGAACTTGATCCAGTGGTGGCGGGACGTTCGCGCCGGCGACTGGTCGGCGATGTAGCCCATCGTGATGAGCTCGCCGGTCGAGTCGCGGAGCGTGCGCGAAACCTCTTTCGTCGAGATGAGCTTCATCCCGTTGCGCTCGCGCGAGGCCTTGATCGTCCGGTTCATGAACTCGTTGTTGAGGGTCTGGAAGATCCCGTGCGTCTTGTACCTCGTCACGAGCGGCAGCGAGAGCGCCACCCATTCCCAGTTCCCGTAATGCGCGCCGAGGATGCTCAGCGACTTGCCCTTGGCGTGGTACTCCGCGAGGAGCCCGGGGTTCGTGTAACGGTGCCGTCTTGCGATCTCAGCCTCCGAGATCGACGAACCCTTGATCGACTCGACGATCAGGTCGCAGAGGTGAGCAAAAAACTTCCGGGCGAGCGACTCGATCTCGGCGGGCGACTTTTCGGGAAACGACGAACGGAGATTCTCGACCACCACTCGCTTGCGATAGCCGACGACGTAATACATGGCGAAGAACGCCACGTCCGAGAGGCGATAAAGAGCCCAGAGGGGAAGATGGGAAAGCGGAATGAAAACTGCGTAATAAACGAATTTGATCTTCCTGGAATATCACAATCCTCGCTAGGCCGCCACATGGCGAGCGGCCCGGACGGCCTTGATGGCCCGCCGAATCGCGTTTGCCAGGACCTCATAGCTCCAGTCGCCCTCGTGCTTGACACCATTGACGAAGAAGGTCGGCGTGCCGGAAACACCTTCGCGCAGACCGCCGCGGAAGTGCTGATGCACGCGCTCGGCGTAGACGTGCGAAGCCAGGGCGGCGTCGAAGCGCGCGACGTCGAGGCCGAGCTCGGAGGCGTAGATTGACAGGCTCTCGGAGTCGAGCCGGTTCTGGTTTCTGAAAAGCGCATCGTGCATCTCCCAGAACCTGCTCTGCGCGCCGGCGGCCTCTGCCGCCTCTGCCGCGAGCTGCGCGTCAGGATGGAGCTGTCGCAGCGGAAAATGCCGAAAGACGAATTTCAGCTGGCCGCTGAACTCCTTTTGCAGGCGCTTGACGACCGTGAAGGCGGTTTCGCAGTAAATGCATTCGAAGTCGCCGTATTCGACAAGCGTCACCTCGGCCCTCTCCGGGCCTTGGGCGTGATCGAGCGCGTCGGTCTGCAGCATGGCAAGCCTCCCCGTTTTGGCGGATTACCGTGCAAGGCCCGTTCCTCGGAGGCGACTCGGCGGGCGGCCAAGTTTTTGTTGAATTTAGACGGTGAAACGCCGATCCTTGATTTGTAACATGGATGCATCAGAGGTTTTCAAAGCGGAGGACTTCAAGTCCGTCCGCCTCAGTATCACCTTCCAGAACCTGACGACCCGCACCGAGGTTCGTGACCGCTCCCGGGTCGCGCTGATCGAGGTGGCGGATCGCACCATTCTGCTCGAGATACCCGGCAAAAGCTGCCAGGCCAAACACAACGTGTTGATCAAGATCGAGCGGCCGAAGAAGAAGGCCAAGGCCTTCGAGCTGCTTTTCGACGCGACGGCCAAGGTCGTGGGGATCGAGGATACCGGCGACGGCACTGACAAGGTCCTGGTCGAGCTGGTGCAGTTCGATCTCGAGAACTGGCGCCGGTTCCTGGAGGTTTTCTCGTCGCGGCAGGACGACATCGAGAAGTTTCTGCTGGCGGCGAAGGGGTAGCGGCATGGTGGATCCCAAGGCCTTTCCCGGCGGTGACGCGTTCGTCGAGTTCATCCAGGATCGCAAGATCCTGATCGCCGACTCGAGCTCGGTCACGCGCTCGAGCCTCGCTCGCATCCTCAACGACCTCGGCGTCAAAGGCGGGCAGATCAGCCTCGTGAGCACGATGGAGCAGGCGCTCGAGGAAATCCCGCGCTTCAGGCCGCACGTCGTGGTCGCCGAGTTCGATCTCGGCAAGCGCTGCGGCCTCGACCTCATCCAGCTTCAGCGCGAAACCCATCCCGAGCAGGCTCGCGAGTGCATCTTCATCATCGTCGCCGGCAACACGTCGCAGTCGGCGGTGGCGCGCGCCGCCGAGGAGGACGTCGACGCGTACATCGTGAAGCCGTAGAGAGCGGCAAGAAGAAGTCCGCCGCTCGCAGCTACGACGAGGCCGAGGGCCTGTTCACGGGCGCGCTCAAGCTCGATCCGTCGCCCACGCTCGCGTGCTACTACCTGGGCCAGGTGAAGGAGACGCGCCAGCAGCCCGACCAGGCGAAGGGTGTTTACTACCAGGGCCTCAAGTTCAACAAGATCCACTACAAGTGCAACCTCGGCCTCTACGACCTTTTCCTGAAAGAGAAGAACTTCGAAGAGGCTTACGACGTGATCAAGCGCCTCTCGCACTACTTTCCGGCCAACCCCAAGCGGCTGGCCGAGGTGCTGCGCCTGGCGATCATCAACTCGCGCTTCGAGGACATCGAGCAGTATTACGCGGCATTCTGCAATATGGACGAGCGCGAGGACTCGCTCATCCGCCACGTGTGCGCGGCGCTGATTGTCTGTGGCAAGTACTATCTGCGCAACGGCCAGAAGGCGCGCGCGCTGCCGTTCTTCCAGAAGGCGACGGTAGCGGGCGTCGGGCGCTCGAACATCCTCAAGGAAATCGTGCAGGCGCTCAACGAGAGCGGCTGCGTGAAAGAGGCCGAAGAGTTTTTGGCGAAGCACTCGTCGAAGTCATCCAGTCCGTGACGATGCCCTCGAGCGTGTCGAGAGGCAGGGCGCCCTGCCCGAGCACGACGTCGTGGAAACGCCGGACGTCGAAGCGGTCGCCGAGCTGTTTTTTAGCCCGCTCGCGCAGCTCTTTGATCTTGAGCTGCCCGATCTTGTAGGCGAGCGCCTGGCCGTGCCAGACGATGTAGCGATCGATCTCGACGACGATGTCGTGCTCGGTCTTGCGCGCGTTGTCCTTGAAGAACTGGATGGCCTTTTCGCGCGACCAGCCGAGCGAGTGCATGCCCGTGTCGACGACGAGGCGCACGGCGCGCCACATCTCGTAGGTGAGCTGCCCGAACTTCGAGTACGGGTCTTCATACAGGCCGAGGTCGTAGCCGAGGCTTTCGGCATACAGCCCCCAGCCTTCGACGAACGCCGTGTAGCCGCCGAAGCGGCGGAAATCGGGCATACGCTCCATCTCCTGCGCGAGCGCGATCTGCAGATGGTGGCCGGGCACGGCCTCGTGGAGCGTGAGCGCCTCCATCTCCCATTTCGGCCGCGTCTTGAG
>JACQAX010000244.1 GCA_016194795.1 Deltaproteobacteria bacterium
GCGCGCCCGTGAAGAGCTGGGAGGCGCTGCACGACCGCGTCCGCGCCGCGCTCGCCGCCGGCGCCAAGAAGCTCGTGTTCGGCGTGGTCGCCCACGAGCAGGGCTACTGGTCCCCGGATTCGCATCCGCAGCCCGCCACGAAGGCGACCTCCGAGATCACGCTCCCGGCGCGCCCGCTCGAGCAGCTCGGGATGCACTCGACCGAGCTTTTCGTCTCGTCGCTCAAGGACGGCTCGCCCGCGCAGACCGCGGGCATCCAGCCGGGCGATCGCATGATCGCCCTCGACGACCAGATCCTGCCGTCGTTCCAGGGCCTGCGCGACTTCGTCCAGAAGGCCGGCGAGGCCAACGGCCAGTTCACGCTCACCGTCGAGCGCCAGGGCAAGATCGTCAAGAAGCAGGTCACGCCGACCGTCGAGGCGGCGCACGACCCCGCGGGCAACGAGACCAAGCAGTTCCTCATGGGCGTCTACCCGCTTTTCGTCCAGAGCGAGCCCGAGATGTTCGTCGAACGCATCTTCAACCCCTTCACGCTGACCGTCGAAGCCTGGTCGCGCGCGCTCGACCTTTCGGGCAAGACGCTCGTCTCGATCAAGAAGCTGTTCTTCCGCCAGGTCTCCGTCGGCACGCTCGGGGGCCCGATCCTCATCGGCAAGCTCGCCGGCGACTCGATGTCGCGCGGGATCTCGCCGTTCCTCAAAGTGATGGCCCTCATCAGCATCAGCCTGGCGATTTTCAACATCCTGCCGGTGCCGATCCTCGACGGCGGGCACATCTTCCTGCTCCTCGTGGAAGTGCTGCGCGGCCGGCCGATTTCGATGCGCCAGACCGAGTTCGTGCAGCAGGTCGGCCTCTCGATCATCGTGCTCCTGCTCGTGGTGGTGCTCTTCAACGACATCTCGCGAGTGGCGATCCCCGGCCTCAAGCAATTCTTCCAATGACGTGGCTTGCAGTCGACACCTCGCAGCTCCAGGCGGCCGTCTGCCTGCTCGACGGCGCGAACGTCGTCGCGGGCCACACGGGTTCGGTGGACGTCGCGCACAGCGAGGGGTTGCTTCCGCACGTCGATTCGCTTCTTCGGAAGGCGTCGATTCGCCTCGATCAGCTTGACGGGTTCGCCGCCGGCGTCGGCCCCGGGTCGTTTACCGGGATCCGTATCGGCTGCGCGACGATCAAGGCGCTGGCGCAGGTGCTGGGCAAGCCGGTCGTCGCGTTCTCCTCGCTGCGGGCCACGGCCCTGTCTTTGGAGGCGGCCGACGACGTCGTGGCGATCGTGAACGCTTACCAGGGCCAGGTTTTCGCGGGCTGGACTGACGAGGCCGGTACTTGGCGCGAGGACGCGCTGACGGCCGACGCCTGGGCCGGCGAGCATGGGCGCTCGGTGTCGGAGCGCCGCTTCTGCGGTAACGGCGCCAAGCCTTTTTGGAAGGCTTTTGAGGGGCTTCCGGGCGCGCGGCTGACCGACCTCGTGCATGTGACGCCGGACGGGATCGCCCGGGCCGTGAAAGACGGTAAACGCCTGACCTACCGGGAGCTTAGCGCGAACTACCTGCGTCCTTCCCAGGCCGAAGCCAAGTTGGCGAGTGCGCTTGCGAAGTAGAAATCCGCCTGCTAATGTCCGGTACTCATGATGACTCGCACGCTCAAAGAGCATTCGCTTCCGGTGCAGATCGAGGGTTTTCCGTATATTTTCGGCGGTTTGATTCTCGCCGTCGCCAGCGCCATCGTGTTCAAGGCTTTTGACCTGAGCGCGAGCGCCTCGTGGGCGTTCGCCGGCCTGGCGGGCCTGTTCGGGCTCTTCACCGCCTTCTCGATCTGGTTTTATCGTTGTCCCGACGTTCCGGTTCCGACCGACGATGTCCAAGCCGTGCTTTCGCCGGCCAATGGTCGCGTGCTGAACGTGATGGACGTGCCGGGCACCCGCATCGGCGAAAAGTCGGCAAAAAAGGTCAGCATCTTCATGTCGCCGATGGACGTGCACGTGAATCGGTCGCCCATCGCCGGCGTCATCGAGAACGTGCAGTACCACAAGGGCAAGTTCTTCAAGGCCGACCTCGATAAGGCCTCGGAAGAAAACGAACATAACTGGGTCGTCATCAAGAGCGACCTCGGCCCGAAGATCGGCTTCGTTCAGATCGCGGGCTTCATCGCCCGTCGCATCGTCTGTTACGTCCAGCCGGGCGAGCGGCTCGTGCGCGGCGAACGGTACGGCATGATCCGTTTCGGCTCCCGGATGGAAATTGTGGTTCCCGCCACCTCTGATATTCTGGTGAAGCCAGGAGAGAGAACCGTCGCGGGCGTGACGAAGCTCGCGCGACTCAAAATCACTTCATGAAGAAGATCTACGTCCTCCCGAACCTGTTCACCACGGCCAATATGTTCTGCGGCTTCTACGCGATCGTCGCGTCGATCCACGGCAACTTCCAGACGGCCGCCGTCTCGATTCTCGTGGCGATGGTGTTCGACTCGATGGACGGGCGCGTGGCGCGGCTCACGCGCGCGACCAGCGCCTTCGGCGTCGAGTACGACTCGCTCTCCGACCTGATCTCGTTCGGCATGGCGCCGGGGCTCACGGCCTATCTCTGGGCGCTCGAACCCTGGGGCCGCCTCGGCTGGCTGGCCTCTTTCCTGTACGTCGTCTGCGCCGCGCTTCGCCTGGCGCGTTTCAACGTGCTCGTCGACAAGGTGCCCAAGCGCTATTTCCAGGGCCTTCCGAGCCCGCTCGCGGCGGCCACCGTCGCGACGTCGATCATCTTCTACAACGAGATCGGCCTGAAGCCCGGGCCGAACACGAAGGACTGGTACATTCCGGCAACCGTGCTCGCGCTCGGCTCGCTCATGGTGAGCACGATCCGCTTCCCGTCGTTCAAGGAGTTCAAGTTCTCGCGCGAGAACTCGTTCGGCGTGCTCGCCGTGGCGATCCTCTCGGCCGTGCTGCTCGCGGTGAAGCACGAGGTGACGCTCTTCGCGATCTGCGTCGTTTACATCGTCGTGGGCATGGGACTCGATCTTTACCGCGTGCTTTTCCGGCGCGACGAGAAGGTCGCCACCCCCGTCAAATCCGAGAGCTGAGCTTATGAAGAAGTACAAAGTCGCGGTGGTCGGAGCCAGCGGTGCCGTCGGGCGCGAGGTTCTCAACACGCTCGCTTCCCGCCAGTTTCCGTTCGAGAGCCTGAGGCTTTTTTCGAGCGCGCGCAGCGCCGGAAAGGCCGTGCAGGTCGGCGCCGCCGATTTCGAGCTCGAGGAGCTCAAAGACGACGAGTCGTTCAAGGGCCTCGACGTCGTCTTCTTCACGTCGGGCTCGAGCGTGAGCGAGAAACACGCGTTTCGCGCGGCCAAGGCCGGCGCGCTCGTCATCGACAACGCGAGCGTCTTTCGCATGCGCCCGGACGTGCCGCTGGTCGTGCCCGAGGTGAACGGCGCGACGCTCGAGCTGGCCCGCGGCACGCGCGTCGTCGCCAACCCGAACTGCACGACGGCGCAGATGGTGATGGCGCTCAAGCCTTTGCACGACCGCTTCCGGGTGAGGCGCGTGATCCTGGCGAGCTATCAGGCCGTGTCGGGCAAGGGTCAGAAGGGGATCGACGAGTTCGAGCGCCAGGTGAAGCAATACGCCCGCGGCGAGAAGCTCACGGTCGAGGCGTTTCCGCACCCGATCGCCTTCAACGCGCTCCCGCACATCGACGTCTTCCAGGGTGACGGCTTCACCGGCGAAGAGCAGAAGGTGATGAACGAGACGCGCAAGATCCTGGGCGACGAGTCGATCCGCGTGGTCGCCACCTGCGTGCGCGTGCCGGTGGTGAACTGCCATTCGGAATCAGTCACGATCGAGACCGAGAGGCCCGTCACGCCCGAGCAGGCGCGCGAAGCGCTGCGCTCGTTTCCGGGGGTGAAGCTCCTCGACGACCCGGCCACGAACGCGTATCCGCTGGCCACCAACGTGAGCGGCAAGGACGACGTCTACGTCGGCCGGATTCGCCGCGACCCGTCGCTGCCGGACGGCGCCCATGGGCTCACGTTCTGGGTGGTGGGCGACAACCTGCGCAAGGGCGCGGCTCTCAATGCCGTGCAGATCGCCGAAGCGGCGGTCCAGCGCGGGCTTATCTGACAAGAACAGCTTGCCATTCGGGCCACGATTCCTCTACGGTTATGATGATGCATGCACGTAGAATCACCGCGATTTTCGGGATCGCCACCGCGCTTGCGAGCGCGCTTGCGCCGACGCCCGCGCGAGCGGTGACGGTGAACGCGACGAATGCCGGCAACACGCTCGTCAACGGCAACATCACCACGATCTATTTCCCCACCGCCGCCCCCAACACCGACGTCTGCGGCGCCAACGGGCAGCGTGGCCCGGTCTCGCTCAACACGTCGGTTACGAACCTCTTCCCGATCGCGAGCCTGACGACCCTCGGGGCCAGCGAGGATCTCACGACCAAGACGCAGCCGCCGCTGCTGATGTTCACGGTCATCAACAGCACCTCGCTGCTGACGATCATCAACAACTCGCATGGTGACGGAACCGTGCACTCGGGCGACGTCTCGCTGCGGGCGACGGGCTCCTCGGGCGGCAACAACGTCGACATCCCGCTCGTGAACCTGAGCAACACGAACTACAACAACAACGACCTGACCCAGATCAATTACGGCAACCAGGATGGCGCGGTGATCAGCTTCGGGATCTCGCTCTCCGACTGGGTGGCCGGCCCCGGAAAGAACGTCACGAACGCCCCCGTGGGCAACGCCACGAGCTTCTGCACGACGTTCGTCCAGGCACCGCTCACGGCCGCGCAGACCTGCGCGCCGCCCGGCGGAACGGCGCCCAAAACCTTCTCGCTCAACATCGGCCTCGTGCCGACCAATACCGCGCTCAACAACAACGCCCAGGCCGACTCGACCGGAAAAAGCGGCGCGACGCTGAACATCGTGCTGGCCGATTGTCCGGTCGGCGCGGGGGCCGGCGCCTTGAGCGTTCCCGGCGCCGGCACGTTCACCTTCGCGGTCGTGCCGGGCGACCAGCGCCTCAAGGTGCTGAACAACACCCCTGCGCCCACCGACAACACCGTTCCGGTGACCGGCGTCTACGCCGCGGTCGACACGGCGGCCAACCCGCGCTTCGATGCGACGGTGAAGAGCATCAACTCGGGGGGCAACGGCGGCGTCTACACGATCTCGGGGTTGCAGAACGACCAGCAGTACTGCGTCGGCCTCGGCTTCATCAACGCCGCCGGCTGGGTGACGACCGATCTTGCCTGGTCCACCAACATGTCGACGCTCAGCAACGCCATCCAGTGCGGGAAACCCTCGCAGATCGATGGTTTCCTCAACCGCTCGACCTGCTTCATCGCGAGCGCCGCTTATGGCGAGGAGTGGGACCCCCGTCTCGAGGTGCTGCGCCAGTTCCGCGACCAGGTTCTCTCGCGCTTCACGTTGGGCCGCGGTTTCGTCGACTGGTATTACTCGTGGAGCCCTCAGGCCGCGCACTGGCTCCTCGAGAACCCCGGCTACAAGTCGATCGTCCGTTTTTTTCTCCTGCCCGTCGTCGAAGGCGCGCGCGTCTCCCTCTGGATCCGCAGCAATATGTGGATCTTCGGCGTCGCGCTCCTGCTCGGCACGATCGCCGCGGTCGTCGGCGTGTCGTCGGGACGCACGAGAAGAAGGAGCCCCACATGATGCTCCTCGCGCTGGCCGCGTCCGCGGCGGCTCTGGCGTTGGCCGATCAGTCGTCGGTCGATTACGCGAACCCGGGCCAGGTTCAGCCTTACATCGAGTCGCTCAAGAAGAAGTACGACATCAAGCCGCGCCCGATCGAGACCGACGCGGATCGGCCGGCGCCTAAGACGGCCGCCGAGGAAGCGGCGAGCGATCGCCAGCGCTTTTCCGACAATCCCACCGAGGTCCAGCCGCACATCGAGAAGCTTCGCAAGGAGCACGAGCTCCCCGAGGCCGTCTCGCAGAAGGGCGCCGACGCGGCGTCGTCGGGCGGGGTGCAGCCGTACATCGAGTCGGGCAAGATGCGCCAGGACCTGACGCCGCAGTACAAGAGCAAGGTCGACCAGGCGGCCGGCTTCACCGTCGTCGCCTCCAACAAGTTCAACCTCAAGTCCGACAAGGTGCAGGCCAACACCTTCGAGGCGGTTTACAACCCCGACGGCAAGTACGCTCCGAGCGCCGAGCTTTTCTACGAGCGCCAGCTCGTCCGCAGCCGCGCGCTCGGCGCGCTCGGCCTCGATATCCGCATGAACGTGATCACCATCCAGGGGCACGGCGTTTTCACCAAGAGCGGCGCGACGAGCACCGACACGACGTTTCGCTTCTACGCGGTACCCGTCACGCTCGGGGCGACGTATCGTTTTCTGCAGCTTCGCTTCGTCGACCCGTTCATCTCGCTCGGCGTGGTCGGTATCCCGTTTCTCGAGTCGCGCGACGACGACCACCCGAGCCGCCGCGGCATCTCGCGCGGCTACAACGTCACGGGCGGCATCGCCTTCAACCTCGACTGGATCTCGCGCTCCGACGCCTGGGAGCAGTACGACTCGCACGGCATCCTGCACACCTACGTGGTCGCGCAGCTCGAGTACCTGCGCTCGCTCTCGGGGCCCGTGCAGTTCAACTACGATGGCATGTACCTCGGCCTGATGTTCGAGTTCTAGAGGCGAGCCCCGAATGCCTCGACTCAAGCTTTACCTGACGTACGACGGAAGCCGGTACAAAGGCTGGCAGCGCCAGACCAACACCCGGCACACGATCCAGGAAATTCTCGA
>JACQAX010000218.1 GCA_016194795.1 Deltaproteobacteria bacterium
GCCGGATGTCGCGGATCTTGCCGAACGCGCCCGGGTCGTCGCCGAAGTTGTGCGGAACCTCGAAGTTGCCGCTCGCGCTGGCGATCATGCGGTTCGCCGGCGGGTGGTCCATGTCGAAGGTGTTCACCGTGCCGTCGGTCTGGAGCTTATGGGGCTTCGGCGCGGCGGCATAGTAGTTGATCTTCTGTCCCGTGCCCGGCAGCCGAGTGGGCGGGGGGCTCGCGCCGACGATTGTGCCGCGCGTGTTCACGCCGGGCGTGACGCGCGCGACGACGTTGCGGAGCTTTTCCTGGGGCAGCGCCTTCATCATCGTCGACTGGCCCAGGCCGTGGACGCCGGCCGTGGCGAAGACCGAGCCGGGATTGACGACCATCGGCTGCGTGTAGACGAGGCCCTTCTCGTTGAACTTGGTGATGTCGACCGAGACCTGGCCGTGCAGGCAGACGACCTCGGTCTGGGTGCGCTTCTCGCGATCGGGGAAGACGTTGACGAGAAACTCGGTGCCGCGCACGCCCATCAGCGCCGTCGGCGTGAGCATCTGGTAGTGGCTCGGGCCGCTGAGCTTCTGCGCGACGACGCCGCGCACTTTCCCGTAGAGCAGCTTGAAGAGGACGTTGCGGTCGGGGCCCTGGCCCTCGAGCTTCTGGATCTGGAGCATCGACGCGGGACCGACGTCCATCATCGAGTCGTCCTTGAAGATGAGCTTCAGCCAGCCGTCGCCCATCGTCTGGACGATGTCGCCCTCCTCCAGCGAGTCGTTGGGCTGCAGGTGCCGGCGCGTGTTCTGCTCCCACTTTACGTACGCGGGCACGGGCTGCGTGTCGCGAAACTGGCCGAACTGGTTGACCTTGATCTCGTCGCCCGAGTTGGGGCGCGTGAAGTAGATCGCGCCCTTCTGGGCGTAGGCGTTGCCCTCGATGATCGCGACCGTGCCGACGCCGTTGGCGAGGGCGGCGGTACTGGAGGCGAGGGCACTGAAAGCCGCTACGGCGGCGACTCTACGGAACCTCATACACTCCTACTCTATTCCAAATCTGGTCGGTGATGTAGAGCAGGTTCGGCGACGACGACGGCGATAGGCCGAAAACTCCCATCGGGGTGTTCAACCCGGCAGGAGTTGCCACCGGGCCGCCGAAGCTGGTGGTCACGCTGCGCCCGCCGATGGCATGGAAGATCGTGCTGTTGTTGAACACGGTGACGCCGCCGCAGGGGGCGCCACCCGTGCTGAAGGGGCTGTTCTTGCAGTCGGAGAAGTCGTAGACGGCCACGCGCGCGTTGCCCTTGTCGGCGACGAAGAGCCGGGGCGGGCTGGTCTCGCGAAAGAAGACCGAGGTGGGCGCACTGAGGCCGAAGCCGCCTTTCGTGGCCAGCGTTCCGCCGTCGTTGGGCAGGCTGCTTGAGCAGGCCGCGGCGAGGGTGGCGCCATGGTGGCCGTAGCACATCGTCGCCGGGCTGAGCGGGGCGTTTGACGGCAGGCCGTTAACGGTCGCGGTGAGATCGTAGTAGAGAACGCGGTGGTTTCCGGTGTCGGCGACGAAGAGGCCCCGCGCCACGGCGCCCGACGAGCCGTTCGTGTACCAGAGGGCGCCCGGAGCATCGAGCGCGTTGAGGTTCACGCCGCCCGAGTGGCCGCCCACGCACTGACCGATGGGAACGGCGAAGGTCGAGTTGCCGAAGCAGGTGGCGGTCGCGCCGTTCGTGACCGTGCTCATCGTGTTGAACACGAGAATGCGGTTGTTGCCCGTGTCGCTCACGTAGAGGCGATCGGTGCTCGCGTCGAAAGCGATGCCGCCGGGCGCGCTCATCTGATTGAGGCCCGTGCCGGCGGCGAACGAGCCGAAGTCGGGCTGGCCGAGCACGAGGTCGGCCGAGATCCCGTTGACCGGAAGCGAGGGCGTGGCGGTCGGGAAGCGCAACACGCGGTTGTTGCCGGTGTCCGCCACCCAGAGGCGGCCCGCGGGGTCGAGCGCGACCTGCGTCGGGTTGTTGAGCGTCCCGGCCGTGACCGTCGAGTTGCTGCCGGGCGCCCGCGAGTCGAGCATCGGGATGCCGGTCGGCTGCAGCGCGACGCCGATGACGTTGGTCGCGATCCCGCTGGTCGGCTTGAACGTGTTCGGGTCGAGGCTGTAAACGAGGACGCGGTTGTTTCCGCTGTCGGCGACGAAAAGGTGCTGGTTGCGCGTGTCGGCCGTCGCCTGGGTCGGCGAGTCGAGGTTGAGCTCGTTGGGGTTGTTTGCCGCGCTCGCGATGAAGCTGTACTGCGAGCCGCTCGCATCGGAGTGCCCGACCACGTCCAGCATCGGCTGGTCGAAAGAGCCGGCCGTGCCCGGCCAGATTCCGATGCGGTTGTTGCCCGAGTCGCTGACGAAGGTCTGGTTCACGGTCGAGTCGAAGTAAATGAACGACGGCGAGTTCAGGCCGCGCTGCCCGGAGGCGGCCGCGCCGGAGCCGGAGTTGAAGTTCCAGATCGTGATCCAGGGATAGTTGTTGCTGATCGCGTTGTAGTTGGTGACGTCGTAAAACCGGACCCATTCGACCGAGCCGCCGGTCGACTGCGAGACGGCGACGAGCTTGTGGCCGTTGGCCGCGATCGGCAGCGCCACGCCGCGCGGGTTGGTCGGCATGAC
>JACQAX010000219.1 GCA_016194795.1 Deltaproteobacteria bacterium
GCTCGGCTGCGTGGACAAGGTGACGGGCGAAGCCAAGAGCGGCTGTCAGTTTCAGATTCAGCCGCTCGCGCTCGGCACGTCCGATCCGTATAGCAACGGCGGGCACACGCACACCGACAGCTCTCGGCCATTCATTCTCGGCGGCAGTGACGCGGGCTTCAAGTACGACGGCGCGATTCACTCGGTCGATAGTGACGGCCAGGCTCTTCCGTATTACGCGCCGATCGTCTCGGGCGACGTCGTTGTGAAAATCAGCGGCTTCGATTCCCAGGGTAGTACCATCGACGATGCGCCGCCGATCACGTTCCGCGTGAAGGTGCCCGGCCTAGTTCCGCTCTCGGGCGACACCTACAATCTGAAATGCGTCGCAAATCCTGGCTCTGATGGGTGCCCTGCCAGAGGCTACCAGCATCTTGATTTTTACAACGTGCGTTCAGACGTAGGCCCGAGGATGTCGAAGATCGCGACCGACTACGACAAGCTTGCGCCTAGTGATGAAGATCTCACCATCAACGACGCAAGTCTGAAATGGGGCGGCCTCTACGACATCGACAACGATTGGGAATCTCCGCGCCACACTTACCACCGGCAAGGCACGGACGTCGACATCCGAAGGCCGCCGATCAGCGACGAAGACAACTTCGAGAGAGTGGTCTGCAAGAACGACGGATACCCATACGAAGAGGACGATGCGCACTTCCATCTTTTCTTCGAGCCATACCAGGGAGCCGATTGGATAAAAGGGCTCTGCAAGGACAAGGGAGCTTCACAATGAAAACGCAGTTGGGATTGATTCGTCTGATAGTTGGAGTCTCTGCACTTGTGTCTTCTGCATCCGCTCTCGGCCAGCAGGAGGCGGTGACGGCGACCTACGATAAGCAGAATGACTGGATCGTCTTCGAGTGGTTCAATCCTCAGACCGGAAAACAACAGGCGACTCTCGAAAGCTTCAATAGCGTCAATCCGGTGATCCACGCCCAAGTGTCGTTCGATTCGGCGAGCGGGGCTTACACCTACACCTACCAGATCGGAAACCTTGCAGGTGCAAAGCAGATTCTCGATGACATCGACGTCAAACATCCTTCGGCGGTGTTCGACGCTGCCTCGCCATCGCCCGAAAGCGACTGGTACTCGACTGAGAACCAGGGCCAGAACTCCTGGAGCTGGTCGAAGGTGAAAGGCGATGTGAGGGGCATCCCGGCCGGGCAGACTGTGAGTGGCTTTTCCTTCAAGAGCAAAGGTCTTCCGGGCATCGTGAACTCGACCTTCGCCGGCAAGCGGCGGGTCAAGTTCAAGCCACCGAGCCCGGATCGCGAGAGCATCGAGGTGCAGCAATCTTTTAATCGCGTGTACAAGGCGACCGTCGCTCAGTATCCGGACAAGTTCGGAACCGCCGTTACCCGAAAGACTATCGGCCCCATTGACCCGCCAGCCTTCAACGCGGCCTCGGCAATTCAAAACCTGATCACGCTCGTGAACCAGTCCAAAGCGCAGGGCTGGATCGACAACGACGGAATCGTGACGAGCCTCTTGGCAAAGCTCAACACGGCGCAGTCGAAGGTCGGCACGGACAAGGCGACCGCCAAGAACACGCTCAACGCCTTCATGAACGAGGTGTCGGCCCAGAACGGCAAGCACCTGACGAGCGAAGCCTACGCACTACTCTACTTCAACGCGCAGTACGCCGTGAATCACCTCTGAGACCTCTCAACTCAAAGAGCTAGTAGAAACACAGCCCATGCCCGCGATAAGTCTTCGCCCGGTCGACGATCTTTCCGTTTGAGACGAGCAGGTACTCGTTGAACCGCTCGGCGAGCTCGCCCGCCTTGGCGTGGCGAAAGAGCACGGGTGCGCCGAGCTCGACGCGCGTGCCGGCCGCGAGCAGCAGCGGCGTCTGCACCTAGCCGGTGCCTTCCATCGCGACGAGCTTCGTGCCCTTCGGGAGATGCGGCACCGGAAGACGATCCCGGCCCGGCTCGCCGGAGGCGACGTAGCCGCCGCCCTGGCAGGTGACGTAGCCGTCGTCCGACGCGCGCGTCGCCTGCAGCGCAAAAAAGCACGCGGGCTCGAAGTGGACGTTGGAGTAGTAATCGAAGAGATGCGAGCAGAGCAGGCCGCTGCCGGCCGAGAGCTCGGTAAGGCAGCCCTCGTGCGCGGCGTAGTTGACCGAGCCCGTGCCGCCGCCGTTGAAGAGCTCGAGCGGCGCCGACCGGCGCCTGAACTCCTCGGCCACCTCGGCGCGCAGGCGCGCGACGTGCCGGACGGAAAGCGCGCGGATGAGCTTTGCCACCGGGTTGACGAGCTTCTTGAACGGGTTGCGATCGCCAAGGCCCGCGACCTGCGCCTCGTACGCCATCGCTCCGGTCAGGCGAACCTCCCGCGGGAATTTCGCCGCCGCGTCGAGCAGGCGCCCGACGTCGGCCGCCGAGCGAACCGGGCTGCGGCGCACGCCGAGATGGACGAGGCCGCCCAGCAGCCGGAGCGAGGCGTCGACGTCGACGGCAAGATCGAGCGGGCGCGCCGCTCCTCTCATCGCCTGCGCCGCGCGCTCGATGCCCTCTTTGGAATCCACCATCAGCCGCAGCGAGGCCCCGGCGTCGACGGCCGCGCGCACGGCGCGCAGGTCGCTCTCCTGCACGGTCGGATATGCGAGAAGCAGGTCTTTGAAGCCCTGCGAGGCCAGCCACCGCGCCTCCTCGGCCGAGTAGCACATCAACCCCTTATAAGGGACGCCGCTCTTGAGCACGCGCTCGAGGAGCGCGGGCACGCGCACCGATTTGGTCGCGAGCCGCAGCGCCTTCGACACCCGGCCATCGACGCGCAGGTACTCGACGAGCCTGGCGACGTTGCGGTCGAACGCCTCGAGATCGACGACCACCGCGGGCAGACGCTCGCCTCGCAATACTTCGCGCCACTCTTCGTAACTGGGCATGCCCACAGTCTAGCGCGCCGTGGCCGCGGGCGCCACTGCAAGCTTCGCCCAGGCGATGAAGGCTGCGACGAAAAACCTAAGCAGGCGTTCAGCCGGCGGCCTCTTTGGTCGAGACCGGTTTGCGCACGGGTGCTTCGAGCGTGCTGACGGCCGAGTCGCCGTCGGGCAGGCGCTTGGCGCCGCCGAGATCCTGCTCGACGCCCGCGGGCTGGCGGAACCGCGGGTCGTTGTCGGCGGCGAGGATCAAGATCAGAAGCCCGAGGATCGTCACGCG
This sequence comes from Deltaproteobacteria bacterium, assembly GCA_016194795.1. Taxonomy (GTDB): domain Bacteria; phylum Bdellovibrionota; class UBA1018; order UBA1018; family UBA923; genus JACQAX01. The sequence continues at coordinate 3,207 of JACQAX010000219.1, forward strand.
GATCGCGTGGTGGATACGATAGAACTTCTCGTCCTCGTCCCACTTCTTTCCGACCGTTTCGCGGCACGCCGCGAGCTGAGCGGGGTTGGCGCCGAGCTGCGAGCAGTTCTCCCGGACGTACTGGTCGCGCCGGCTTTCGGCGAACGCGGGAGCCGTGAAGCCAAGGCACTGGGTGACGAACGCCGCGAGCAGCAGGACGCAAATCTTCTTCATACCCTCATTAAAGCAAGCCCGGTGCCACCCCGGGCAGGCGTAAGTCCGCGAGAAAATTACTGCTTGAAATCCGGCATTGTCCCGCTTTCTAATAGCCTGTCTAGCGCGCGGTCAGCGAGCGGCGTAAAATGAGCATCAGGGGGAAAACATGTTTCGAGGGGTTCCGCTCCTGGTCATCCTGGGGGCCTGCGCGTGCCTTGCCGCGCCGGCCGACGAGACGGTGCGCGGCGATGCGCAAGGCGACACCGTCGTCACGGTCCGCGATCCCGCCGACGGCTCGACGCTGGCCGCGACCTACTCGCTCGACGGAGCGATCCGGCGGCTCGAGGCGCGCGCGCGCGGCGGCGCCCTTCGCCAGGTTCGGGTTCTCGAGCCCGACGCGATCGTCACCGAAAGCTTCGTTCCGCGCCACGAGCGCTTGACCGCCCGACCCGCGCTCGACGCGCGCGGGAGCGCGGGTTTCGAGGTCGAGCACGAGCTCTCCACCGACGACGCCGACTCCTCGCCCGTACGCCTGCGCTACTTCGTCGCGCGCGATCGGGCGGGCGCCGAGGCCTGCCTGCGCCCCGAAACGCCGGCCCAATGGAACGCCATTGCCGACACGCTCTCGAAGGTCAGCCTCAGCGCGCGCACGCCGAGCGACGAATACGTCTGCGTGGGCTCGAACCTCTGCGTCCGCAAGACGTGCAAAGACTTCAACGGCGGCATCGACGGGCTGGCCAAGACGCTCGAAAAGAGCGTGCGCGACGGCATGGCCTGCCTGATGTCGATCCCGGGCGCTCCGCGCGTCGACGGCGCCGCGCTCACGCGCTTCTTCGACAAGCGCTACGCGAAGCCGGTGAAGCTCGAGTGCGGACGGCCGGCCGATTCGAAGAACTGGCCCCCCGGCTCGCCCGGCAAACACGATTTCGTGGTCGACTCGTCGGAGGTGCGCGCGCTCGCGAGCTTTCCGACCGAGAAAAGCTTCCCCTCGATGCAGGTCAACCTCGACGTGTTCTCCAAGGAGGACAAGAACGCGCCGAGAACCATCTTCCACGAGATGCTCCACTGGCTCGGCTATCAGCACGGCGTCGGCGTCGACA
>JACQAX010000220.1 GCA_016194795.1 Deltaproteobacteria bacterium
GCCTGCTTCTTCCCGCCGACGACGGCCGTGGCCTTGTGGACCTGCCCGATCGACGCGCTCGCGATCGGCCGCTCCGAGATCGCCTCGAGGCGGGGATCATGGGCGACGTCGAGCCGTGGCCCGAGCTCGCGGGTGAGCACCTTGCGGATCTCGCCGAAATCCATCTCGTCCGACTGGCTCTGCAGCCGCGCGAGCACTTCCACGACTTCTTTCGGGAAGAGATGTTCGCCGTGCAGCGAGAGGATCTGGCCCAGCTTCATCGCCGCGCCCTTCATCTGCGAAAGGGTGTCGGCGATCTTCTGGGCCTGGCGCACCTGGCCCATGAGCGTCTTGATCTCCTTCTCGGCCGCGTTGGCGAAAAGAGTGGCGACCTTGCCGCCCAGGGCGCTCGCGCCCACCGAGGCCGTGAGCTTGGCCACCTTGAGGCCGCGCGCGAACCGGCTCGTCGGAATGGAGCGAAGCCGACGGCGCGTGTCGCTCTTCTTGTCGTTGTCGTCGGCGTCGCCGGTGTCGTCGCTCATGGTGCTCACGACTATAACAAAAGAAAACCGGGGATGGGACCCATTTCCCAGCCCCGGCCTCTTAACGGAATCAACGTACTTTAAGGAGGATACCGGACCGAACTTACTTGGCCGCCGCCACCGCGTAGCGATTCACTTCCACGTGGAGCGGAGCCTCTTCGACGCCGTAGATCGAGCTGCCGAGCCTGACGGTCGTCTCAAACTTGTTCTTCTTCGCGCCGCGCGCCCACGAGATGTGGAGCGGCATGCGCATCGTGCGAATCGTCGTGCCTTCGCAATCGAGCTCCATGAGGGCGGGCCTCATGTCTTTCTTGAAGCGCTCGAAGCGGACGACGCGGCACTGAGCTTCACAGCCGGGCATCTTGCCTTGGGACGAGCGCGCGATCACGCCGAGCACGTCGAGGTTCTCGCCGGCCGCCGTTCGAGGACCCACTTTGTTCTAACGAAGGACGGGCGATCGCTGCCGAGGCGGAGTTCATCCAGACCAACGCTGCCAGCGCGACGAGCCCCATCGACGCGACTGCTGCAGCAAGATCGAAGCCCACGACTGCTGCCTCTTCACTTTTCTTGTTCTCAGGATTCCAACTACCGTTTTTATTTCCGACTCGCATAAGACCCCCTTGTCTTTTCGTCTTCCTAACTATTTCGGATCTGCTTCCTGCTACCGTCGGCGTCCTTGCCGTTTTTACTTCTCAGGTCTCCCGCGACTCATTCCGTGTCGCGGATGAGTTCCCCTAATACAAGCCCCGGGCCAAACGGCAGGCCGCGCCGACGGCCTTCGTTTCCTCTATAATTCCCAATAAGTATAATCCCGATCCCCGAAGCCGCGCCAGTGGCGTTTCGTCCCGTCCGGCCGCGGGGAGGCGTTTTGACCCCAGCCTTCTGGCACCAGGCGATCGCCAAACCCCAGGCTCAGCTCGGATATTTCAATAATATCGCGGAGAAGTTTTGGAGCAGCCCCAGCCCCAAGCGATCGCTGCGCTCGAACGGCAGGTCTGCCGTGAGCGCCGTCCAGTCGGCCGGGGTTCGCTGGCGCAAGGCGCTCACGACGCCGTCATGGGAAAGGATCAAGGGAACGACCGGCACCAGCCAATGCACCAGCACCGTGCGCAGAAAGCCCGCCAGGGTTCGGGCCCGCGCGGCCGACAAAGGCGCCGCCAGCGCCGGCAAGCCCGCCAGACCGCCGAGCAGAGCTCCCACCCACGAGCGTTCGAGCGGCTCGACCACCACCACCGAGGCACGAACGTCGGCCGCCCGCTCCAGAAAAGCGCGGGCCCTGACAGGATCCATGTGGTGGAACGCGGCCGTCAGCAGCAGCACCGAGCCCGCCAGCGTTTCGGCGGCGAGACACTGGTCGAAATCCTCGAAGCCCACGGCTCGCTCGCTCCACGAGACGCCCACTTCTGCCGCTTGCCCGCCGAAGCGCGCGCGCCAGAGCTCGGTTTGCGGATATTTGTCGGTGGCCAGCGTCGGGACGCGCGCGCCCTTGCGGTCGAGCCCGGCCGCCACGCTCGCCAGGCCGCGACCGCTGCCGCTACCCAGCTCGATCAGGCGCGAGGCCCGCGCCTCGAGCACGAACTCCGGGACCGTCGCCCCGAGCACGCGCTCGAGCCCGAACGACGACTGCACCCAGCCCAGCGACTCGAAGAGCTCCCCGCGCAGCCATTCCGGCAGCTCGGGACGCTCACAGAACTCGAAGTGGTAGGCGTAACGCATCGGGCGTGAGCCTAGCACATCCTCGCGGGATCAAAACGAGGAAGGCGGATCGTGTGCCGCGCACCCGATCCGCCCTCTCAATCGCACTTAGTTTTCTTTCGAGCTCGAGCTCTGGCTTACTCGCCAGCGACGCCCGACACCTTGCCGCCGTCGCCGAACGTGTAGACGAGCTGCACGCCGCCGCTGAAGCCCGGCACGAACTTGCTGTCGCGAGCGTCGCCGTCCATCTGGGCGTAGCCGCCGACGGCCATGTTCTTGTTCACGCGAAGCATCGCGTTGAGGCGGAGCTGCATCGCAGCCTTCGACTCGTTGAAATCAGCTTTGGTCGAGTCGCCCTGGTGCATCGCATTGAAGATGCCGTGGCCGAAGAGGTCAACCTTCCAGGCTTTGCCCTGGCAGCCGAAAGAGGCGTAACCGCCGGGGCCGGCGACCTTCGTCTCGATCTGGTTGCCGCTGGCATCGGTGCCGGCGAGCTGGTTGCTGTACATGCCGCCGGCCGCTGGGCCGACGCCAACCATACAGTCGAGATCCGCGGCGCGGATCGGGATGATGATGGCCGCGGCGCCTACGCCGTTGGCCGTGCCCTGGCCCGACGTCGTGACGCTGGCCGAGCCGTTGGCGACACCGGCAACCGTGACGCTGCCTTCCGAGTTGCCGTTGGTGCGCAAGCCGTTGACCGTAGCCTGGACGCCGAAAACGTCGCCCTTGTTCGAGCCGAGGGTCGCGTTGGCCGAAGTCCCTTCATGGTCGCCCGAGTAGCCGGCCACGGCGCCGACCGCGAAGCCTTGCGGAGAGCTGCCACCGACCTGGCCACCGACCATGCCGTAGTTGTCAGCGTGGCTCTTGCCCGGTGCCTTGTCGTCTTTCTTGTCTTTGTCTTCGTCTTTCTTCTTGGCCGGATCGACTGCCTTGTCGTCGGTCTTGATGACGCTGATCGACGGGCCGTCGCCATCGTCAGCGGTACCGTCGGCATGCGCCATCACGGGCACGAGGGCCGCGGCCGCGAGGGCCAAATAAACATAAAAAGCGCGATTCTTAAGTGCGTAAGTCATGTGTCTCTCTCTCTTCTCAAAAAAATGGGATGAGTCTCTCTGCTGCATAGTGTTGCAACCGAGGTGCCAGAAAAACACCTTTAAGAATCAGGGGTTCGCTCCTGCTAAAATGTGGGCGCGCTCGACAGCTGTACTGATTTTGTACAGGTCTAGAGGGCGCGGGGACGGTTGCGCTCGTCGACGAGAACGACGCGGGGCTTGTAGGCGGGAAGATCGGCTTCGGTCATCGCCACGTACGAACAGATGATGACCTTGTGCCCGGGGCGGGCGAGATGAGCCGCGGCGCCGTTGATGCAGATCACCCCGCTTGCGGCGGCCCCTTCGATGACGTAAGTGGCGAAACGGGCGCCGTTGTCGACGTTGTAGATCTCCACCCGCTCAAACGGCCAAAGATCAGCGCGTTTCATGAGCTCGCGGTCGATCGTCACCGAGCCCTCATAGTCGAGATTGGCCTCGGTCACGCGCGCCCGGTGGATTTTCGATTTGAGCATCGTGCGTTGCACTGGGTCCTCATAAGTGGTAAAAACCGCTCAACTATGTCCCAACCCCATATACACCTCGTCGGTTTTGGCAGTCAAGGAACGGCCTGGGCGGAGAACCTTCGCCGGTCCGGCTGGCAGGTGTCGGTGTATCTCGGACGCTCCGACAGCGCCTCCTTCGAGAAAGCGCGCGCGCTCGGCTTCGATCCCGCCCTCATTATAGAGCTGCCGAAGCGGCTCGCGGCCAGCCCCGCCCCCGCCGATGGCGCCGCAATGGTGGCGATGCTCGTTCCCGACCACCTCATCGCCCCGCTCTATCGCGAGTTTGTCGCGAGCGTCGCGCGCCCGCTGACGATCGTGCTGGCCCACGGCTACGCCGTGTACGCGGGCGAGCTCGTGGCCTTGGCCGCCGGCCATGAGCCCGCGCTGCTCGCGCCCAAGGCCATCGGGCCCAAGCTCGAGGCGGCGCACAAGGCCGTCGCTCCCGAGCCGCACCACCTGGTCGCGGCGATCTCGGCCGGCGACGCCCGCGACGGGTCGGTCGTGGCGCTCGCCCAGGGGCTGGGCTTTGCTCCCGAGCGTCTCGTGCGCGCGAGCTTCGAGCAGGAAGCCGTCGGCGACCTGATCTCCGAGCAGACCCTGCTTTGCGGCGGCGTCTTCAACCTGATCGAGTGGACGATGGAGGCGATGCACGAAGCCGGCGTGCCCGCCGACCTCATCCGCGAGGAATGCCTCACCGAGCTCGAGCTGATCGCGGGCCTGATCCGCGAGCGTGGCGTCGCGGCGACGCTTGGAAAGATTTCGCCTGCCGCCCAGTGCGGCACCATCGCCATGCGCGAGCGTCTCGTGCGCGCCGGCGTGCCCGAAGCGATCGCCGAGCAGGCGCGCGACGTCGTCTCGCGCAAGTTCGTCG
>JACQAX010000250.1 GCA_016194795.1 Deltaproteobacteria bacterium
AGCAGAGGCTCGGCGAGTACACCTACATCGATCAATCGTTGTAATTGACATGGACGGGACGCGACCTACAATCGACTGATGCGTGAATCAGGCACGGTTTCGCTCTCATTCGATAGGGATGAGCTGATCAGGGGAGCGCAGGTCTTCTTCTTCGCACTTTTTGCCGCGACCCTGGCGCTTCCCGGGGTTTGGGGCGCGCCGGGCGTGCGCAACTCGATCGTCGTGGCGTTCGGCCTGCTCGTCGCCTGGCGGGCCGTCCTGCAGATCCGGTTCGCTCGGGGCCGGGCGGCGCCCGTCGCCGTCTTTCTGCTGAAGAAAGAGCACTACTTCCAGATCCTGTTCCACGGCACGTTCTTCGTGTACTGGGCGCTATGGTGGCACGAGGCGGTCGTGCATCTGCCGCTGTTTTTCGTCCAGCTCGCCTTCGCGTACGTCTTCGACATGCTGCTGTCGTGGACGCGGGGCAAGGAATGGTTCATCGGTTTCGGGCCCATCCCGATCGTGACGAGCCTCAATTTCTTTCTCTGGGTCGAGAACGAATACTTCTTCGCGCACTTCCTGATCGTCGCGTTCGCGCTCTCATGCCGGCACTTCATCACCTGGGAGCGGGACGGGCGTCGCCGCCACATCTTCAATCCGTCGTCGTTTCCCCTAGCCGTCTTCGCCCTCATCCTCATGGCCGGGAACCTGCTCTGGGTGACCCAGGGGGCCGACGTGATCCTTTCGTTCACCCTCGCGCCGCATGGCGTGCTCGTGCTCTTTCTGATCGGGCTCGCGGTGAACGCGGTGGTTCCGACCGTGCTCATCACGGGCTCGGCGGTCGCGGCCACTTTTCTGGCGAATTACGTGACTTTCCTGATCACCGGCGAGCATCTCACCCCGCTTCCGTACGACCCGAACGTGATGCTGGGCATGACGCTCCTCGTAACCGATCCCGCGACGAGCCCGCGCGGCAACGTCGCGCGGGCGATGTTCGGCTTCACGTACGGGCTCCTGACACTGGTGGACTTCTGGGGTCTCAGCTCGTTGCGGCAGCCCGGCTATTTCGACAAGATCCTCGCCGTGCCCGTGGTGAACCTGCTCGTCCCGTTCTTCGAGAGAGTGGGGGGCGCGGTCGAGAAACGGCTGCGGGCTTTCAGGTCGCTTTCGTGGGGTCTCGACGCGCGCTGGGCGCATCTCGCGGCCTGGATCGCGTTCTTCGTCTATCAGGCGCCGACCGCAGCGACCGTGCGGCCAGCTGTTCTCGTGGTTCGCGGCATCCCATACACGGCGGCGTCCAGCGAGCTGCTCGCGCTCCAGAAGTGGGCCACGGGCGAATGCCAGCGAGAACCTCGGATCTGCGCGCCGTTCGGCCTGCCCGACGAGATCATCTATCTCATGACGAGAACGGCCAGCGGGCCGCGGCCCCACTAAGGGGCTAGGCAACAAAGCCCTGCCGCGCTGGCTCAGGCGCCGGTCTGATCCGGCCGATCATTATATTCGGATGGCGGCGGAGAACGGGCAGAAATTACCGGGAAAGAAGCGGCGACTTCAGCGGGCGCGCCGGCGCGTGCGTCGCGTGGCGCGCGCCGAGATGGGCATGGGGAAGTTCGTCGTGCTGCTCGCGGCGCTGGCCTGGGCCGTGCTCGGGATCTTCGGTCCCGCGCGCAGCGACGTCAGCAATCGATCCCTAGCCAGCGACCCAGCTGCTTCGCCCGTTCGTGACTCGGAACCTGAAACCCTTGATCCGCAGTCTGGTGGCAGCTCCAGCTCACGCGATCGTACAAGCGAGCCCGAAACCCGCTGAGGGCTCCGGTCGGCACGTCGGCCAGCGTCACGCGATAGCCCCTGCGCAGCTGAAGCCACTTGGCGGCCAGGCGGAAGAGACCGCGCTCCTCGGCTTCGAGGTCGACGAACGCGGCATGGGATGGGTCGAGCTCGCGCGGCAAGCCGGCCTCACGTGGCCTGGCGATCCAGACGCGGGCCTTCGGGCGGTGCTCGCGGATGAGCTTTTCGAGCGCGCGCGCGAGCGGCTCGCGGGCCGTCGACGCGTAGATCAGCACGTCGTCCCAGCCCGATTCCTTGGCGGCGCTCGCCGGGGCCGGTGACCACGCGCGGCCCGCCTCGACGCGAGCGGCGTAGGGCTTCGGGTGCGTGCCCCAATACCAGACGAGGTTTTCCCACTCGAGATCGTACGCGCCGGCGACATCGATGCCGTGCTCGTCGCCGTGCCAGAAGCGGTGGAAGTAGCGGATCTTCCGCTGCATGAGCTCGGGAGCGCGCGCGTGGCCGTAGTGGAAGACGTGCGCGTCGAGGAGGCGCGTGCGCAGCTCGCGGTGGTCGGGAGCGCCGCGGAACGTCTGCGCGTCGCCGTAGCTGCGCGCGCCCGAAGCGCGGCGAACCACGCGGATCTCGGACGGGTACCAGTTCCACGGGCGCTGCACGAGCGAGTAGCCGCCATAGAAGTGGAGGTAACGAAGCCGCAGCCCTTCGGGCGGATCGCTCTCGCGGTCGGCCGCTTCGACGGCGGCGCGAATCGCCGCGTGCTCATCCTCGTGGAGCGCCTCATCGGCCTGGAGATACAGCGCCCAGCGGCCCTCGCAGGCGTCGAGCGCGATGTTCGTCTGTTCGCTCAGGACGAGGCCGCGATCGGTTTTCCCGTCGTCCCACACCGACCGCACGATCCTGATTTTCGGCGACAGCGCGCGCAGCTTTTCGATCAGCTCGTCGGTTTCGTCTTCCGATTTCCCCACGTTGATCACGAGCTCGTCGACCAGCGGCAGCATCGACTCGACGCATTCCCGGATCGGGAAGTCGTATTTCAGCGCGTTACGAATGAAGGTAAAACCGCTCAAAAGCATAGTGTTGAGTTTCCAAGCCTAGCTCGGCTGGTATAAGTTGGGAATAGTGAACAAGATTAGGAGAATCCTGGTCATCAAGAACCGGGCGATCGGCGACACGATCCTGACGACGGGGCCGTTGCGCATCCTCAAGCACCGGTTTCCGGGCTACCAGATCCATGCGATGGTGCGCTCTCCCGCCGGGGAGCTGCTCGAGGGATTGCCGTACGTCGACCGCATCATCTCGGCCGTCGAGCCCAAAGAGAAGGTCGAACGCATTGCCTACTGGATGAGACTCGTCCGCCGCCTGCGCGAAAAGCGCTACGACCTGGTTCTCAACTTCCATGCCTCGTTCCGTACCGCGCTCACCGCGAAGATGCTGCGCGCGGACGAGTGCATCGCCAACCACCACGAGCTCACGGGGCACAACTGGTTCTCCGACCGCGAAGTGCCCGGCCGCGGCGTCGTCAAGCCGGTCATCGACCGCGACCTCGACGTGCTCCGAGCCATCGGCATCGACGCCAAGCTCGAGGATGCGATGCCCGAGATCGTGCTTTCGCCGGCCGAGCGCGCCGAGGCGGCGGCGCTCTTCGCCCGGGACGAGGGCGGCAAGGGGCCGCGGGTTTTTCTCGGGATCGGCGGTTCCCGCGCGACGAAACGCTGGCCGGCGCACCACGTGGCCTCCCTCGTGCATCGCCTGGCCGTCGAGCACGACGCCCGCTTCGTGCTCTCGACGATCGCGAGCGACCGCGAGTGGCTCGACGAGCTCTGGCCCTTGCTCCAGAAAGATCCCGCGATCATGGGGCGCGTGCGCCACTTCTCGTCGTCGTCGCTTCGGCAGACGGCGCGGATCGTCTCGCAGTGCGCCTTCTACGTCGGCAACGACTCGGGCCTCAAGCATCTCGCCGTCGCCCTTGGCCTCAAAACCTTCACCTTTTTCGGCCCCGAGGCGCCGCTCGAGTGGCACCCGTACGATACGATCAGGCACCCGTACGCTTTTCTCGAGAAGATGCCCTGCCGTACCGAGAGCGGGAAGCACTGGTGCGCGATCGACGTCTGCACGGCGCACGCGCACAAGTGCATGCAGAACATCACGCCCGAGAGCGTTTGGGACGACATGACCGGTTGGCTGCGCCCGGAGAGTGGCCGGTGATTTCGGGCTTCACGATCATTCGCAACGGCCTGAAGTTCGACTTCCCATTTCTCGAGAGCATCCGCAGCGCGCTTCCGATCTGCGACGAGTTCGTCATCAACGTCGGAGCCTCCGAGGACGCCACCCGGCAGGCCATCGAGCAGCTTCGCCTGCGCCTTTCCACGGCCGAGGCGGCCAAGATCAAGATCATCGAGACGGTCTGGCCGCTCGACGACCCCGAGCAGCGCAAAGGCGGGCGCATTCTCGCCGACCAGACGAATCTCGCTCTCGGCAACTGCCAGCACGACTGGTGCTTCTATCTTCAGGGCGACGAGGTGCTGCACGAGGACGACCACGAGATGATCCGCGCGCAGCTCGGCCACTGGGTGCACGAGCGTCGTATCGAGGCGGTGGTTTTCGAGTACGTCCACTTCTACGGCAGCTACGGCGTGGTCCAGACGTCGCGCTCGTCGTACCGTCGTGAGGTGCGGGTCGTGCGCAACGGCCTCGGCATTCGCTCGACGGGCGACGCGCAGAGCTTCCGCCACGCCGACGACCGCAAGCTCAACGCCGTGCTGACGAAGGCGCGCGTCTTCCATTATGGCTGGGTGCGCCCGCAAGAGATCATGAAGCAGAAGACCGGCTTCATGGATACGCTCTACCATCCGAGCGCCACCGCCGACGCGCCCGCCACCGGCGACAACTACGTTTATAAACGCATCGTCGGTCTCAAGGAGTTCAAGGGAACGCATCCCGCGGTCATGCGCGAGCGCGTCCAGAACGCCCCCGTTTTTGACTTTTCAAGCGCACCTAAGGTATTTCATCTGAAAGACAGCTGGAAACTGGTCTCAGGCTTGATAGAAAACGCGACGGGGATACGCCCGTTCGAATATCGAAACTATAACCTGATTAAACCGTAAGGGTATATGTCGAAACCGCTCGCATCGTTGATCATGACGACCTACAACGCCCCGAGGCATCTCGAGCTGGCGTTGGCCGGCCTTCAGATCCAGACCGAGAAGAACTTCGAGCTGCACATTGCCGATGACGGAAGCACCTCGGAAACGTCCGACGTCGTCGAGCAGTTCATGCAGCGCGCGCCTTTTCCGGTGGTCTACTCGTGGCAGCAGGATCTCGGCTATCGCAAGACGAAGATCCTCAACGAGGCCATCCGCAAG
>JACQAX010000251.1 GCA_016194795.1 Deltaproteobacteria bacterium
CTTCGCGCCGTCGACCATGCGCGCATCGTAGGGGACGAGCCGCGCGAGCAGGGTGTCGATGCCGGGATAGTGGATCCAGCGGCCGGAGCCTTGCGAGATGAAAAGCTGCGACTTGAGGCGAACCATCGAATACAGCCAGCCGCTCAGCACCACGGCGGTGGCCGCGGCCGGCGCGGCCAGGCTTCGAGCGAGCGCTGGCGCGCTGGAGAACCCGGCGGTGCAGGCGAAGAGGAGGGCGAGGAAGAGCACTCCGAACAGGCCCGTGATCGGGTGGGTGCCCACCGCGAGGCAGACGAGCAGGCCGAAACGCCAGGCGAGCTTTTTGTTCGACGGCTCATCGAGCAGCTCGAACCAGAGCAGCGTGGCGCAGGTGAGAAAGCCGACGCCGAAGAGCTCGGGCAGGGCGTTGCGGTTGTAGAGGTTGGTCAGCGGATAAATCGCCCAGCTGACCAGGCAGGCGACCACGGCGGCCAACCGCCAGTCGCCGCCGAGACGCAGGCACGCGCGCCACGTCAGCGCGAACTGCAGCGCAAACAACGCGACGACGAGCAGGCGGATCGCCGCGTCGGGGCCCGTGAGCAGGCTCAGCGCTCCCGCGACCGGAAAGAAAAGATAGCCGTAGAAGATGGGCGTCGCCATTCCCAGGTCGGGCGCGCCGTTGAACGTCACGGGCAGGCTCGCATGGTGGCGCAGCTCGGCCTCGTGGTAAGCGATCTTCCAGAGGTGGTTGACCCAGTCGCCGTAAAACGAGCCGTGCGGCCGGGCAAGCAGAAGCCCGCACGCGCCGAGCACGGCGACGAGCCCCAGGGCCGCGCAAAGCCAGCGCGGCGAGACGTTCTGCCTCTTCGTTGAATGGTCGGCGCTCACTCCACGATTCTACTTGCGGTCCAGGGCTCTCGACAGCTCTTTTTCGAGGACGGCGAGGTCGGTGGCCTGGAGGCCGGTGAGCCACTTGCCTTCCGGGTAGAGCACGGCCGTGATGCCTTGCTCGCAGTGGCCGAGACAGCCGGAGGCGTTCACGCGCACGCGGCCTTTCCATTCGGGGTGCGCGCTCTTGACGAGCGCTTTGAGCTTGTCGCGAAGCTCGGCGCTGCCCTTCGATGCGCAGCACTCGCCCTTCTCGCGGCGGTTGGTGCAGATGAAGAGGTGGGCCTCGTAAGGCTTGACTGGCGGCTTGACCGGGGTGGCATCGCTCATGGCCGTGCCATTATTGAACGAAACTCGGCGTTCGTCCAGCACGGGCGTGGCGCGTCACTCGAGCTTTCGTCAGATCGCGATCACGGACGTGCGCTCGCCGTCACCGTCGCTCGCCGGGGTGAGCGGGGCCGGGTCGGCCGGCTTCTCGTCGGCCGGCGCCGGCAGGGGCGGAAGCTCTTCGAGCTTCTGCTCAACGGCTGGTTTTTCCGTGGGGAGCGGCTGCGGGTCGGGCGCCACTTCTTCCTTTTTGGGCTCGACGGCTTCGGGCTTCGGCGGCTCGATCGGCTTTACCTCGTCCTTGACGGCCGGGGCTTCGACGACCTTGGCTTCGGGTTCGGCGCGCACGGGCGCCTCGAAGCCGTCGCCTTTGCAAACGGTGTCGCGATAGAACGTCGCGAGGCCTTCGGCCTGCGAGCTCAGGTCGCCGCGGACGCTCGAGTAGCGTTCCTTGCGCGTGCCGTCTTCGAGCGTAGGCCTTGGCGATCGCGAAGGCCTTATCGCCGTGGGAGACGGTCTCGCCGACGGCTTTCTGGAAGTCGCCGATCAGGGCCGCGAGCGACTTGCAGGTCGCCGGGCTTGCCTCGAAGGTGGCCGGCTTTATCGGGTCGGGAGACTTCGGCTTGGGTTTGCTGACCGGGGGTTTCTTTTGCGCGGGTTTCTTGGGCGCCGGGTCTTTTGCAAAGGCCGGAGCGGCCGCGAGCGAAAGAGCGATCAGGGCGAGCAGGGAATTCTTGGGGAACATGGATACACCTCGACTTCAGCAAACGTACAGCATCAACAGTATGACCGAGACCCTTGGTGCAACGGGGGGTCCAGTTCCAGAACCGGAAAATCCCGTTGAAATTCAAGAGCCCGAGCCGGCGGATGCTGTCGAGGGCGTTGACAGGTGTTAGTGGACCGAAAGCTGAGTGCTCGAGGCCGGCTTGCCGAGGGGCATGCCGGTCATGATCGGCACGACGATCTCGCCATGCTGCTCGGGGTTGCGGGCGGCGATCAGCGTGTCGGATTCGATGCGGCCGTCGCGGAAGCGCACGAGGCGGTTTCCGTACGACGCGGCCTTCGGGTCATGGGTGACCATGACGACCGTCTGGCCGCGCTCGCGCATGAGCTTATTGAGAAGCTCGAGCACCTGCGTGCCGGTTTCGGAGTCGAGGTTACCGGTCGGCTCGTCGGCAAGGATCAGCAAGGGATCGGTGACGAGCGCGCGCGCGATGGCCACGCGCTGCATCTGGCCGCCCGAGAGCTGGTCGGGGCGATGATTCATGCGATTGCCCAGGCCCATGAAGTCGAGCAGGTCGGAAGCCTTCTTCTGCACCTTGCTCATCGACTGGCCATCGAGGAGCAGCGGAAGGGCCACGTTCTCGAGCGCGCTCAGCGTCGGGAGCAGGTTGAACGACTGGAAGATGAAGCCGAGCTTCCTGCGGCGGAACGCCGAGAGCTCGTCATCGGAGAACGTTTCGATCGCCTTGCCGTCGATCAGGATCGTGCCCGAGGTCGGGCGATCGAGGCCATCGTCACTAAAAGCCCGAGGCAGAGCACCTTGGCGAGCGCTTCCCAGGGAACGAAGAAATCGACGACCCAGCCGAGGCTGTGGGCGAGGTTCTGCGTCACCCAGAGCAGGCCGAGGAAGGTGCCGACGAACATCGAAATCAGGGCGCCCAAGCCGCCCTGGCCAGCCGCTTCGAGCAGGATCATCTTGGATACCTGCTTGCGGGTCATGCCGACGGCGCGCGAGAGGCCGAGCTCGCGCGTCCGCTCGAGCACGCTGATGAGCAGCGTGTTCATGAGGCCGAAGAGCGCCACGAGCAGCGCGGCGATTTCGATAGAACGCGTGTAGGCGAAGCTCTGGTCGATGATCTGGCCCACCTGGGTCTTGATGTCCGAGTTGAGCATGATCGTGAGCTTGTGCTTTTTCGAGAGCGCGATGTCGAGCTGCTTGCGCACCTCGACGGGGTCGGCGCCTTTTTTCAGCTTCACCGCGATGCCGCTCACGAGCGGGTCGTTGAAGAAGGAGCGGTACGTGGAGCGCGCGACGACGAGCGTGCCGTTCGGGTTGGCGTAGTCGTTGATGACGCCCACGATGCGGAACTGCTTGGCGCCGCTCGGGGTCATGAGCTCCATCGAGTCGCCCGTCTTCTTCTTGTAGTGGACGACGAAGTTCTGCGAGACGAGGATCGTGGGCTCGCTGGAATGAAACAGGTCGTGCCCCATGGCTTCGGACTCGCGGTCGACGGTGTCGAAGATGTTGTAGCGGGGCTCGCCTGCTTGTTCGGGAGCGGGGGGCTCGCCGTAATATTTGAGAAGCTGGCCATCATTCTGGTACATCACGTTGATCTCGCGCAGGCCGTAGGCGCCAAGCACCGCCGGGTTCTTCTGGATCTCGGTGAGGAGCGTTTCGCTCAAGGCCTGGGTCTCGTGGCTCTGCATGCGGCCCGTGGTGCTGATAATGAGGTCGGCGTGCAGGATGCGGTCAAAGAAGCGCAGCAGCGTGCCCTTGAAGCTGACGTTCACGCAGGCGATGATCACAACGAGCGTGAGGCCGACCATCAGATTGGTCACGTTGGTCGCCGTGCGCTTCGGGTTTCTGAGGATGTTGTCGATCGCCAGGCGCGGCACCATCTTCTCGCGCTTCACGGCGAACGGCTGGATCAGGCGCATGACGAACAGGATCACCGCGGGGCCGAGAAGAGCCGCACCGATGATCGAGACGAGCTGGCTGAAGACCTGGATGAGCTTGCTTTCGGTGACGAGCATCGAGCCGGCGGCGGACAACGCCATGAGGCCTAAGCCGATCAGGCCCGAGTAGCGCTGCCAGCCCTTGCGGTGGGCGGCTTCGCCCGTGTCTTTGCGCTTCATCGCCTCGATCGGGTCGACTCTCGTCGCCTTGAGCGAGGGGATGAACGCCGCGATGACCGAGGCCACGGCGCCGAGGGCCACGGCCGAGGCCAGGTTGGCGGCGGTGAACTTGAGATCCGTCGAGGCGATGTTCTGGCGCGTCTGCTCGGTCATGGCCTTCGTGACGGCGTCGACCATGAGGCTTGCGACGACGCGTCCGGCGCCGGCGCCCAGGAGCGAGCCGAGCGTGCCCATCGCGAACGCTTCCGAGACGAACATCGTGAGGATGCCCGCGCGGGTCGTGCCGAGGGCGCGGAGCGTGCCGATCTCTTTCCTGCGCTCGGCCACCGAGATCGAGACGGTGTTGGCGATGAGGAAGATGCCGACGATCAGCGCCAGCGTCGAGAAGAAGTGCGACATGAACTGGAACGACTCGACCATGCGCTCCATCTGCTGGGAGGCCATCTCGGGACGCTGGACGGTGAAGCTGGGCCCAAGCGTGGCGCGCAGGCGCTGGGCCACGACGTCGACGTCGGCGCCCTTCTGGGTCACGACGTCGATGCGGTCGGTCTTGCCCTCTTTGCCGAAGGCGATGCGGGCGGCGTCGATGTCCATGATCGCCATGCCGCCGCCGTAGGCGGTGGCCAGGCCGGTCGGCGCGAGCAGGCCGCGGATCGTGAAGCGGCCCGTGCCCTTGGAGGTCGAGAGCTCGAGCTTGTCGTCCATCTTGATGTTGTGGGCTTTGGCGAAGGTGTCGGTCAGGATCATGCTGTCGGGCTGGCTCATGAACACCATGGCGTCGCCCATGATCTTCTTGCCCGTGTCTTTATAGCTGCGCACGGCCTTTTCTTGCAGGAGGTCAACGCCGAGGACCATGACGCTTTCGTTCGTGGCGACGAGCCACGAGCGGTTCTCGATGATCGGCACCGAGTCTTTCACGCCTTCGACCTGCTCGACCTTCTCTGAAACTTTTTCGCTGAAGCCGACTTCGCCGGCCGAGATCTGCAGCGTGGCCTTGCCCGAGACGGCCGTCATGCTCTCTTTGAAGTAGCCGCTCGTCGACTCGTTGATGATCGTGATGGCCACGTACAGCGCGATGCCGCAGGCGATGCCGAGAATGCCGAGCACGGTGCGGCCGAGCTTGGTCTTGAGGTGGCGGAGGGCGATGTACTGGAATAGGTTTCTCATAAATCTCTTAATCTCCGCGGCGGCCCGGCTTGGTCACGGGCGGCTGGGGCTTCGTCGGTACAGGTTGCGGTTGGGGTTGCGGTTTCGGTTGCGGTCCAGGCTGCGGGAGCGGGAAGCCTTTTTCGTCGAGGATGCGCGGCATGACCTTCACGAGGCGCTCGTAGAACTCGTACGGGTGCAGGTTGTCGATCTTCGAGCGGCCCGAGAAGAAGATCTTGAGCTTCTCCCAGAAGCCGACGTCGTGGCCGTCGAGGCCGACGTTCATGAAGAACGCGTCGATCAGGCGGCCGTCGTGCACGCCGAGCTCGGCAAACAGGGGGCGCGCTTCTTCTTTCGAGAGATAGCCGTCGCGGCCGGTGTCGTAGACGGCGTAGAGGTTCTCGACCACGCGCGCGTACCCCAAGGCCATCGCGAGCTCGCCGGCGTCAAGCTTGCCGTCGCCGTTGCCGCCGTACTCGCGCTCGTCATAAAGACGCAGGCTGTTCCAGAACTCGGCGCGCACGGCCCACGGGTCTTTTTTCCACTCGTCGAGGTCGCCCATCGCGAGGGGCTGGCCCACGCGCGGGAGCAGCGTCATGAGCGAGGCCAGGACCTTGCGCTTGGCGGGCGCGCGGTTGATGCCGGCGGCCGTCGTGTCGCCCTCGAGCGCGTTGAGGAGCTTTTGCGCGAACTCGAGGTCGGAGAGCAGCGAGAACGACTCGATCGTCGAGAGCTTGCCGTCGCGATCGCCGCCCATCATCGGATTGTCGTAGAAGCGGCGGAGCTTTTCCCAGTGCGGCTGCTGAGCGGGCCCCAGCGCCGAGAGCGCCATCGCCTGGCGGTCGGAGGGCAGGCGCCCCTCGGTGCCGCCGAAGAAGTGGACGAGCTTGTCGGTGAGATAGAAGCGCATCGAGAGCTGCATCCACTCGAGCTGGATGTCGGCGGGGGCGAGCTTCATATAATCGAGCTGCTCGTGGCGCCCGAAAATCTGCTGGTTGATCTTGTGGTTGAGCTGCTCGCCGACGAGGCGCTCGCGCGGGTTGGACGGCACGGCGATCGGCTGCGAGAAGTCGGTCGACTGCAGCATGCCAAGGATGAGGCCGGCCGAAGAGAGCTCGATGCGGGTGAGCAGGCCGTCGCCGTTGCCACCGGCCCAGGGCTGGTCGTAGATCATGAGCGCCTTGGTCAGGCCTTCGCGCGCCTTGGGAGACGCCTGCGGGTACTCGGACGCGATCTTGTCGGCGAGCTCGGCTTCGGAGACCTGCGCGACGTTCGACGGGATCCAGCGCAAGATCGGCACGCGCTGCAAGAGGCCGTCGGCGATCTCGCCCGGCGTGAGCTTGCCGTCGCGGTTGTGGTCGAACTTGAAGAGCAGGTCGAGCAGGTCGTTGAGCGAGAGCTTCGAGCCGGAAAGGAACTCGCCGAGCTTGTCCTTGTAGCGCTCGAGCAGGTGGGCCAGCTGCTCGCGGCTCATGCCGCTTCCGCCGCCGACGCCGAAGTAAAGCTCGATGAACTGCCTGATCTGGTCGAGGTTGGCGCTGAGGCCGTCGGACGACGTGCTCGTTACCGCCTGGTCGCGGACGACGAGCAGCTTCTCGTCTTTGTTTTTCATCTGTCCGCAGCCACCGGCCGCCAACGAGGCGACGAGGGCTGCGGCGACCAGGTTCGCCTTCATCTTACGCAGTCCTTGCCACGGCCGAGGCGGGTTCGGCAAGCGTGCCGCCCGGCTGGAGCTTGAGCTTGGCGCCGCGCCAGAGCACGGTGTTGCCCGAAAGGATGTGCATCCAGTGCGGGATCGAGGTTGCCTCGCGCAGCAGCCAGAAGAGCGGAGTCGCGTAAGGGATCTCGGCGCCGAGAAAGCTCATGACGACGAGGTCGTTGAGGAACCAGAAGCCGACGTGCGCGGCGAAGAACGTGCCGAAGGCCACGCCGAAGAGCTTGTGCGCGGCGAACGCGCCGAGCAGGCCCGAGACGATCGGGCCGTTGACGGGTTCGAAGAAGAGCGCCAGCGGCGACTGCACCTTGCGCATGCGGCCCCAGCGGACGTGGCGGTTCCAGAAGTCGCTGAACGAGTGCTTGCCGATCACCTGGGGGCAGGGGATGCGCATGTGCTTGATCTTGAGACCAAGGTGCATCATCGCCTGGCCGGCCATGAAGTCTTCGGCGAGGAACTTGGAGAGGTTCTGGATGCCGCCGAAGCGGGCGCTCACCGAGCGGCGGAAGAGCATCGACTTGCCGATCACCATCGGGAAGCCGAGCGCCGAGCCGAGGATCATCCAGCGGGCGTAGAACGTGTTGACGAAGGTGGCTTCGAGCCTGCCACCCAGACCCTGGGGCGCCTGGCCCGAGACGACGGCGCTGACGACGCCGGTCTCGTCATCGAGGTCCGGCATGAGCACCGTGAGGTAGTTCGCCGGGACGCGCACGTTGGAGTCGCTGATGAGCGTCACGTCGTACTTGGCCTGGTGGTAGCCGCGCATCATGTTGTTGACCTTGGGATTGGGGCCGACCTCGACCGCGCCTATAATGAGGCGCGCGTCGACACCCGGGTTCTTGTCCATCAGATCCTCGATGAGGCGGCACGCGGGGTCGCGAGCGTCCGCGACCGAGAAGATCAGCTCGAACTTCGGGTAATCAAGACTGAAGAAGCTCTGCAGATTCTCCCGCAACCCGGAGTCGACGCCCTTCAAAGGCTTGAGGATCGAAACTGGTTCCTGAACCGACGAGGATTTTGGAGCCTGTGACCGAGAGCGGAAGTGCACCATGAACAGGATCGTTCCCACGACCGTCAGTCCCGTTCCGAAGGCCCATACCACCAAGGTCAAGATGCTTAGATACGTCATGAGAACTCTCCTCTTGATACTGGAACAATTTGAGGTCCTGGTTGCGGATGGCGTCCAGGATGGCTTGGGGATGGCGCTCACAGAAGAAAACCGTCTTCCAGGAGCTGAGGTGTTTGGCGGAGTGGAAACCGCCCGTGGCGATTTTCGGCAGGCCGCTCTCGAGCAGCTCGACGGAAAGTTTCTTGCCGCAGGCCACTTCCCAGGCGTCTATTTCAGACGCGAGCTCGGTGCGCTTCGAGAGCAGCGTTTCGGTGGCGATGGCCACGGCGCCCTGGGCGCGGATCGCGCGGGCGAGCTGGACGACGTCGGCGTCGGCTTCGATATACTTGGAGATTCCGAGTCCGAGAATGCGGGCGGACCGGTGGTTGATCACCGAATTCTTCGTCAGCTCGATGCCCGGGAGGACCACCATCTTATATTGATCCCAGGCTCTGGCCGCTTCGGTTCTCAGAATCTCCATGTACAGCGGAAACACGGCCGGGGTCAGCGTGCGGTTCATGTAGGCCGCGGCTTTTCCCATCAGCGTGTTCGATTCGCAGAGGTGGTCGGTCAGCGCGATGGCACCGAACCCTTTGGAGCCGTAGAGGTCTACGATCTCCGGAATCGCCAATTTACCGTCCGAAAACGTCGAATGAATGTGCAAGTCAGCTAAGAACATGTGCGGGGGTATAGCAACCGGCGGGCCAAGCGGGCCGCCATGGGCTGTTGTAGCAATTTCAGTACGTTGGGCATTTTTTGCCGAACCGCACCGGTTCCAAAACGGGTTCGTGGAACCACTTTGGAGTCCCAAGTTGGGGAGGTTCGAAAGCTGTGGTGAAAAGGTCGGAATTGCTGAACAATATGAATGCGCGAGGCTCATCATGACCGACTTCCTTTGGGGCGCTGCCACGAGCAGCCATCAGATCGAGGGCGACAACGTTCACAACGACTGGTGGGCCTGGGAAGAGCAGGGCCGGACCGAAGGCGGCGCGCGCTCCGGAAAAGCCACCGACCACTGGAAGCGCTTCCACGAAGATTTGAAGCTGGCCGCCGACCTGGGGCTCAACAGCTACCGTTTCTCGGTGGAGTGGTCGCGCCTGGAGCCGAGCGACGGCACCTGGGACGAGAGCCCGCTCGACTGGTACGAGGCGCTCGTGGGCGAGTGCGAGAAGCTGGGGCTGCTGCCGATGCGCACGCTCCACCATTTCACGTCGCCCAAATGGTTCGCCGACCGCGGCGGCTTCACCGCGGCCGACGCGCCGGACCGCTTCGCCGAGTACGCCACCCGCGTGGTGGCCCGGCTCGGCGCGAGGGTTCCGCTCTGGTGCACGCTCAACGAGCCGATGGTGCTCGTCGGCGGAAGCTATCTCGGCACGTTCATGCCGCCCGGAAAGTTCTCGCCGCGAATGGCGAGCCAGGCGTGCCACGGGCTCTTGCGCTCGCACGTGAAGGCTTACGACATCATCCATCGCGACGCGCGCTTCCGTGCGCGTACGGGGCCGTGGGCCTCGCGCCCGGTGCAGGTG
>JACQAX010000252.1 GCA_016194795.1 Deltaproteobacteria bacterium
CCGTAACCGCCATGGGGAAGGCTGATTTGTTCCGTGGCATCATCTTTCCCGCGATGATGGCGGCGGCGTTCGCGCAGAACGCCGCCGCCGCGGGAAAAAAACGTCCGGCGCCGCCGGCGCCCAAGCCGATGAAGCGGGCGCTGCGGCTCGACGCGATCCCCAATCGCTTCATCGAGCTGCCGGATCCCCAGCAGTCGGTGGAGTACTACGGCTCCAACATCTACGAGCGGCTGATCGGCGTCGTCGAGAAGAGCGGCGACTACGCGGTGCTTGTCGGCGACGACAACCCGCGCTCTGGCGTGGCGAGCTCGGCGCTTTCCGCGGCGCCGCTCGACGGCGCCGTTCCGCCCGACCCCTGCATCGTCGACCCGCAGCCCATCGCGAGCTCGAGCGTGTCGATCCACGTCGACGAGCTCTCGTTCACCACGGGCTCGCGCGGCGAGCGGACGTTCTACGGTTTCCGTCGCGGGGCCGAGAACCCTTACAACGCGGGCGTCGACGAGAAGAACCGCAACGAGTTCCCGCTGCGCGCGCCGCCCGAGCAGCCCACCTGGTTCGACAGCGAGTTCGCCGACACGGGCGGGCTGCTCACCGGCCTCGAGCTCGGCCACGAGCTCAACTTCGACGTGCTGTTCGTCGGCGCCAAGCTCAAGCACGCCGAGTACCTCGCCTCCCTCGGTCTCGACGTCGTCTTCGCGAACCGCTTCGGCCCGCCGGTGCACAAGCAGCTCACGACGCAGGGGAAGGGCTTCTACTTCGACCTGAGCGCGCATCTCACCTATCAGGGCGCCGACTTCATGGCCGGCGTGATGC
Source organism: Deltaproteobacteria bacterium (assembly GCA_016194795.1). GTDB lineage: Bacteria > Bdellovibrionota > UBA1018 > UBA1018 > UBA923 > JACQAX01. The sequence continues at coordinate 814 of JACQAX010000252.1, forward strand.
TCGCGCGCAAAACGGCGCTGCTCGACGCGTTCAGCCGCACGATCGACGCCGCCGTGGCCGAGATCGGGCTGCAGGTCTCCCGGCTTCCGCTCGTCACCCGGCTCGCCGCGCGCTGCAAGGGCGACCTGCACGTCGCCGCGGGCGCGAACTTTCGCGTGCCGGTCGGCCAGCGCTTCTACGATCTTTCGCAGCTCAACGGCGGCGTGCGCCCGGCCGTGTTCACCGTCGACGAGGTCTACCAGCGAAGCGCGCGCGTGGCCGTCGACGGCGAGGGCTACTCGTTCGGCGACGAGCTCGTGAGCCTCGCGCCCGGCGAAGCGCCGCCTTCGCCGAAGCCGGCGGGCCTGGCGCTGCTCGCGGCTTCCACCGCGGCTCCGCTCGCCCAGAACGTCGATGCGGGCGACGTGAACTTCGACGTGCCGGCCGCGCTCGGGCAGTTCGTCGAGGGTTTTTTCGCGCGGCTCTGGGAAGGCTTGAAACAGCTCGTGACGCTTCCGTACCGCATCTACCGCTATTTCCAGTTCGACCAGGATTACAAAGGCGGCGAGCTCTGGCAGGTCGACGCGGCCCGCGCGGCCCGTCTCGCGTCGTCGTCGTGGGCCCATCGCGCGATCGGCACGCCCGACGTTTTCAAAGCCTGCATCGGCTCGAAGGATGCGAACTGTCTCGGCTCCCGCTCGGTCATCGTCGCGGTGATCGATACCGGCGTCGACTACAACCACGAGGAGCTTCGCCGCAACATCTTCTGGGACGGCTCGCGCGACACGCCGGGCTTTGATTTCGCCTCGGGAGATCCGCGCCCCTACGACGATCATGCGCACGGCACCGAGGTGGCGAGCGCGGTGGGCGGCGGCGGCGGCGAGCTCGTGGGCGCCGCGCCCGGGGTCACGCTCATGCCCGTGAAGGCTTTCACTCCGTACGGCACGACGACCTCCGCGGCGCTCTACTCGGCGTTCGAGTATGCCGTAGCGAACGGCGCGCGCGTGATCGTGGCGGGCTGGGGCAGCGGGCAACGCTCGCGCGCGCTCGAGGACGGCGTCCGCCTGGCGGCGGCCAACGGCGTGCTCGTCGTGGCGGCGGCCGGAGACGCGGCAACCGAGCTCGGGCACATGGCGTACTACCCGGCGGCGCTGGTGCAGGAATTCCAGCACAACGTGGTCGTTGTCGCCGGCATGGCCGAGGACGGCTCGCTCACGCGCGCCAAGGGGCTGGAGTCGAACTACGGCCGCTTCGTCGAGCTGGCGGCCCCGGGCGACCGCGTGCGCGTGGCCGATCCGCGCAACTCGCGCAACTTGCGCACGCACACCGGCATCGCTGCCGGATTTGTGGCAGGCGCAGCCGCCTTGGGCTTGAGCCGGTGCCCAAAACTGGGCGCCGCGGCTCTGAAAAGCGCGCTTTTGGACGGCGCGCGCGTGTCTGACGCGCTCCGGGGCGAGGTTGAGGGCAACCGGGTGATTTCGGTGCCCGGAATGCTCAGTAAAATCGATCAGGTTTGCAAGTAACGCAGTGTTCTCATAAAATTGTACCTACTGGGGGGATTGGGTATGGTTATGAGGGCACGTGCACTTGCGTCATCGAGCGCCGCCAAAGGCGCCGCTCGTGTCCGGAAGTGGTGGGGTATTTCGCTGCTGTCGGTGGTCTTGCTCGGCGCCCTCAGCTTCGATGCGCGCTCCGACGGTCTCGTCGGCGGCGCCGGCAGCAACCAGGGCGGCTTCGACCCCAGCAAGATGCTCGCGAGCCAGAACGCGCTGGTGCTCAGCAACGACCCGATGCAGGGCGTGGAGTTCAACCGCTGCGCGGCCACGGCGCAGGCCATCGCCAACGCGCAGTCGTTCAGAAACCCCGACATGTCCATGTACAACCCGGACACGATCCTCCAAAGCGGCGCCGCGATGGGTGTCGCCGCGCTCGGTAGCGGTCTTGCCGGCGCGTTCGCCGGCAGCAACGGGCCTGGCGTCGCCGGCGCGATCGGCTCGACGCTCTTCGGAGCCACCGGCTCGTGCGCCGGTCAGACTCTGGTCGTTCCGAAGGTCGGTACCGATTGCGGGGCCTACAAGATCAATGACAAGTTCAACTCGGTCAAGCTCGACGCCGACATGATGGCGATGAACCAGACGGGCAACATCGCCGCGTGCAAGCAGGCGGAAGCGGCGGCCACGTCCGCGGTCACCGACTGTTTCCAGAAACAGTTCCAGAACCTCAAAGACGCCATGCAAACCGTGCAGAAAGACTTCGATGCCAGCGTGCAGGGGATGGCGCAGTACGAGACGATCGTGAACGCCGAGATCCAGAAGGAAGACACGAAGCAGGAGACGCTTACCGGCAAGATCCAGACTCTCGGTGAAACTAAGGGCAAGATCGAAGGGCTGCTCGCCAAGATCCAGGGCGGCATCTCGGGCAACGCGAAAGACCCGGGCTCCGACACGCTCGCGGGCATGGCCATCAAGGTGAACGAGCAGAGCGATCTCATCACGAAGTTCAACCGCCACCAGAAGACCGAGCGCGCCAACCGCGTGGGCTCGTGCCTCCAGACCAACGGCGCGCAGAACAGCGGGATCCGCAACTGCCCGAACACCAATGGCGACCTGCTCTCGCCCAAGGACTGCATCCTGTCGATCTATCGCGACAGCATCGCGCTCAAGCTGAGCGGCGGCAACACGCGCATCTCGGCCACCGACAACAAGAAGGCCGAGTTCGCCAAGAAAACGTTCACGAACCGCCTGAACCAGATGATGGCCGACTTCAGCGGCGGCAACCCGAAAGTCGGTTCGGCCGACGACTTCGTCGCGCGCTACGGCTCGGAGCTCGGCAGCTTCGGCGCGGCCGGCCAGCAGATGATCCAGGAGATCAAGAACTGCGACGCCGAAGTCCAGGACGAGATCCAGAAAGACCTCGCCAACCCCGAGTCCTCGCTCGGCAGCGAGGCGACGGCGATGAAGCAGACCGCCCAGCAGCTCGCCTCGAACCTCGGCGGGATGATCAACACCCTCGACGGCGCCGTCCGCGACGCCGGCAAGGAGATCTTCGGCCAGGAGCTCAACGAGGCGTTCAACGGCGCGGGCTGCAACTCATCGGCGATCACGAGCAATGCCGCCAGCGGCAGCCAGGTCTCGATCCAGCCGACCTCGCTCAAGGCGCAGCTCACCTGCGCCCAGGGCCTCACCGCCAACCTCCAGGCGATGCTCAACGGCACGCCCACTCCGGGCGCGCGCGTGCCGCTCGAGGTTCCGCTCAACGTGCCGGGCCTCGACGGAAGCCCGGCCCGCTGCAAGGGCCTGCGCGACTGCCTCGACGTGGCCGGCAAGCTCAAGGCCACCTCGCAATCGCGCTCCAAGGCGCTCAAGGGCGAGGGCACGTTCACCGACTCGCGCTGCCCCGGCGGCTGCCCGGGCCTGAAGAAGTTCCACACCGACTCGAACAACAACATCCAGGCCGCGTACCGCCAGGTCTCCGACCTCTTCCAGCGCCGCGTGGCGCTTGCCAAGGCCCAGCTCGGCCAGGTCAAGGCGATGCTCGGCGACCTCGACGTCACGATCCCCTCGAAGGAGCCGGCGAAGGTCAGCGTCAACGAGCTCTGTCCGAAGAGCTCCGAGAAGATCTGCGAGATTCCGGCCGACTTCGGCTCGAAGATCGCCGGCATGGCCGGCCTGCCCGACATCAAGCCGGAAGACTTCGACAAGGCTTCCAAGGATTCGCTCGACAAGAAGAAGCGGTTCGCGGAGCAGGCTACCGAGATCAAGAACAACCTCACCACGCTCGCGCAGCTCAAGCAGGCCTGCACCAAGGAAGACAAAGCCAAGACGCTCGCCAAGGGCCTGGCCAAGGTGCGCAACCAGTTCGACGCCAAGCTCGCGCAATGCAAGGACGAGGCGACCGAGCTCAACCAGCCCGAGAAGAAGGATTTCGGCGCCAACCTCGAGCCGTTGCAGGCGGATCTGAGAAAAACCTGCGAGAACGCCGAGCCGGACAATACCGATTGCGCCAAGCTGCAGCTCGACATGAGCTCGGCGGTGTCGACGTGCCTGAAAGTGTATCGGGGAGCCGTCAAGCAGGCCAACCGCGACAACCTGAGCGAGTGCAATACCGAGATCAACAGCACGAAGAGCGCCAACGAGAACTCGTCGCAGGCCCTGGCCGACTGCTTGGCAAGGAAGCGCGACGCGATGAAGGCCGAGTAGTTGTGAGGGCTCGTCATTTCGAGGCCGCTGTGGCAGTAATTTGAGGATGAGCTCGCCTCGCGCGATCCCGTTCACGAAGCTGCACGGTCTTGGAAACGACTTCGTCCTCGTGGACGCGCGTCCGGAGGCGGGGCCTCGCGCCGCGCAGGCCGCCGCGCTGCTCTCCAAGGACGTCGTTCGCGCTATTGCCGACCGCAAGCGCGGCGTGGGCTTCGACCAGCTGCTGGTTTTGCGGCCCAGCCCGCGCGTCCATGCCGTGCTCGACATCTACAATGCCGATGCGTCGATGGCCGAGATGTGCGGCAACGGCCTGCGCGCGGCGGCGCTCTACCTCTGGACGCGGGGACGCGCCACTGACCACGAGCTCGTCCTCGAGACGGCCGCCGGCGACCGGCGCGCGCGCGCGCTCGGGCCGCTCGACGAAGCGGGCGACGACGTCCTGATCGAGTGCGAAATGGGCGTGCCGCGCCTCGTCCCGCTTCCGGCCGCGCTCAAGCGCGGCGTTCAGCTCGGCCGTCGCCGTGAGCGTCCGGTCTGCGTGAACGTCGGCAACCCGCACGCCGTTTTCTTCACGCCCGCCCGCACCGACGCCGAGCTACGGCGCTGGGGTCCTCTCGTCGAGCGGCACAAGGCTTTTCCCCGCCGCACGAACGTCGAGTTCGCGCGCTCGCTCGATCGCCACGTGATCGACGTCCGGGTCTGGGAGCGCGGAGTGGGGGTAACCGAGGCGTGCGGCACCGGAGCGGTCGCGGCGGCGGTCGCGGCAATCCACACCGGCCGGGCGGACAGCCCCGTCGAGGTTCGCTTCCCCGGCGGCGCGGCCGAGGTTCGGTGGGATGGACCGAAGCAGCCGGCATTCCTGCGCGGGCATGCCTCGGAAGTTTTTTCAGGGGATTGGCTCCTTCGGTAGAGCCCCGGCCTCAATTGTCGACGCTGAAAAGCGGATTGACGTAAAGGCGGAAGGTCTTGTCCCGATGGCGGCGGATCGCGAAGTTGTCCTTCTGGTCGACGAGACGCTTGTAGAAGTCCGGATCCAGCTCGGCGATTTCGGAAACGGGTTTGCCCTCGTATTTGCCGAAATCGATGATGACCTGACTCTCTTCGATGATGCCGGTAAGTGGGCTACCGTTAGCCATTTGGAAAAACCTCCCTGTTCGTTCAAGTGGGCAGAAACTTCCCACGTACGGGCCCAATCATGAGACCCAGTACGGAAATCCTACTCTGCCCGAGATAAAAATCAACCCCCCGGCGATACGCCTGGGCTATAGTAGTTCATATGAGGGGCTCCGCCTTCCTAACCGCCGCCATCGTCGCCGCGATCGGAACTTCCGACGCCTGGGCGGCGCGCGCGCGCCCCGAAAAGGTTCCGGTCTCGAAAGCGTTCCGCGCCGAGCTCGTGAAACCGGGCGAGACGCAGTCGAGCGAGCTCGCCGGCATTCTCGGCAAGCCCTATCGGCGCGTGCAGGAGACCGCGCACCACGAGTTCTACTTCTACGACCTGGGCGAGGGGGCGACGATGGACGCGACCGTGAGCGTGCGCTCGGGCGTCGTCGAGTACGTAAGCTATCTCTGCAGCGAGTCGCTCTCCGACGTGCGCCAGAAGTTCGCGGGCGAGACCGCGGTCAATCGGGCTCTCACCACCGAGGGCGCCGGTCTCACGAGCACCCTCCAGCAGGTGATCTACGAAGGAAAAGGGCGCGGCTATATCTACGAGCCGAAGACTTTCAAGGTCCGCGCGTGCATCGCGTGGGCGCCCGGGAAAAAGTTCGACGAGCTTTCGCAGTAAAGTAACGACGCCGGCAAAGGAGTTGCCGGCGGGGAAACCGAAAACCAAGGATGGAAAAATGAAGATGACGCTCCTGACGCTCCTCGCGCTCCTGACCGCCGTGCCCCAGAGCCGGGCCGCCGCCTGCGCCTATGAAGGCCTCGACACCGACGAGTGCGCGCGAGTACGCGCGATCACGGCGAAGTGGAACGGCTCGCCCGTGGGCGCGGTCGTGCTGGCCGCGGTCGCCGATTTCGAGCCGGTGGCCGACGACCACCAGAACCCGCACGTCGACCAGGCGAACGCGCTGGCCCGCGCGAAGGACGTCGAGACGGGGCCGTGCCGTTACAACGAGACCGAGGGACGGGTCGAGGTGCAGAAGTCGTCGTTCAGGCTCTCCGACGAGGCGCTGACCCGGTGCCTCGCGGCCGCGTACGCGCAGGCGCGCTATTCGGCCGTTGAGTCGCGGTGGCTGGCGAGCCTCGGCGAGCACGAGGCTTTCGTCGTGAAGAACGGCGCGCTCACGAAGATCGCGGTCGACCGCAAGCTCGAGACCACCGCCGCCCGCGGGCTCTGGGCGAGCTTCGCCGCGCGCGAGCTCGTCAACGCGGCCCGGAGCGACGAGACCGCGACAGGCGGCGCGCGTAACATCGCCACGGACGCCATGCAACCCGGCGGCGCGACCGACCACGAGGTGCGCGCGCTCTTGGGCTTGAAATAGCCATACTCAGAACAACTCGTCGTTCTCTTCGAGCGCCTGCGCCTTGCCGGTCCACGCGGCCCGCTCGGTCTCGGCGAGAAACTTCTTGTGCACGACGATCTGGAACACGTTCTGCTCGAACCACTCGCGATAAAGGTGGTAGGTGCCGCGCGTCCCCACCTGGTCGCCCCACGAGTTCTCGTTCTTGAACTTGACGACGGGCCCGTTCGGGTCAGGGCGGTCGAAGCCGGTGAGCAGCATCGCGTGGTTCGGGCCGCTCACGCCGAAGAAGCTCGCCAGCCGGCGGTTGAGGTGCGCGAGCTGGGCCTGTTCGGGCAAGTTGTAGATCGGGTCGCGCACGAAGACGTTCGGGTGCATGACGCCCGTGCCGTGCTCGACGTCCTTTGAGACGTCGGCGGCGAACCAGACGGGTTGCCCGCCTTCGATGCTCGCCACCGCGAGCTGCGCCAGGCGGTCGACGCCCACGTTGAGGAAGCGCACGTTATAGCGCTTCTGGCCGGCCTCGGACGGGCCGATGGCCGAGTTCTTCTGCTCGTAAACGCCGGGCTTGTGCGCGCTCGTCGCGGCGACGACGACGTAGTCGCTCGCCTCGAAGCCGGCGAAGTCGGCCGCGAACCGCTGAGGCGTGAAGCTCGTGATCGACGCGGGCGTCGTCTTGACGAGCCCCTTGCGCTCGGCC
>JACQAX010000253.1:0-1082 GCA_016194795.1 Deltaproteobacteria bacterium
TACTCGATCACCGAGCGCTACTCGCCGGCGATGAAGACGAAGTGGCGCGCGTTCTGGCGCCAGTTCTTCGAAGGGCTCGGCCTCACCGTCACCGAGATGCCTTACACCACCGCGCACTCGAACGGCGAGACGCAGGGGCACAACCTCGAGGCCGTGCTTCCGGGCAAGTCGACCGACTCGGTCGTCATCATCGTCCATTACGACAGCATCGGTCCCTTCGGCCAGGAGACGCTCAATCCGGGCGTCGACGACGACATGACCGGCATGTCGATGATGCTCGAGCTCGCGCGCCTGCTCGTCGCCCACCCGGGGCAGCTCAAGAACACCGTGCGCTTCGTCGCCGTCGACTACGAGGAGTGGGGCTCGCCCGGGCTCGAGGGCTCGCGCGTCTACGCGCAGTACCTCAAGGCGCTGGCCACGGCCAACCACTTCAACGTCATCGCCGCCATCGACAACGAGCAGAGTGGCTGGAACTGCGGCTCGGACGCCTACTGCCCGGCCAGCGAAGCCGAGAAGATGTTCGACATCTACAGCTTCAGCTGCAGCGGCACGGTCTACAACTACTCGAGCACGCTCGGCAACCAGTTCGTGGCGTCAGCCGCCAAGTACGGCACGCTGGCCACGCGCCAGGCCTGCATGGACCAGGCAAGCGACCACTACGCGATGTGGGAGATCGGCGTGCCCTCGCTCAACTTCGGCGAGCACGACATGCTGGCCAACCCGCACTTCGACCACCTCGGCAACGACACCTACGACCGCATCGACTTGCCCTAATTCGAGAAGATCGCCACGGCCGGAATCACGTTCGAGGCGCAGCTAATAGGCCTCACCAACAACTGAGCGCGGTCCCGCGCTCGCGCGCCGCGGGCGCGAGGGCAGGAAGGCGAGCAGCGCGACGAGCAGCGAGAGCGCGAAGCTCACGCCGAAGTTGAGCAGCCCGATGAGCGCGACGCCGAGGCAGGCGCGCGCGAGGCCCGCCGCCACCGACACCTTGAAGCCCAGCGTGAAGGCCGAGAGCGCGAGCGCTCCGCTCGAGAGCGTGAAGTGGCGCACGTCGAGGGGGATTCCCAGCACCTTCCCGA
>JACQAX010000253.1:1093-3047 GCA_016194795.1 Deltaproteobacteria bacterium
CAGGCCGGGCGCGCGCAGGCGGCTTGCCGCGTGCGCGGCCGCGCCGGAGACCAGGCTCGAAAGCCAGAGGATGACCCCGGTCAACGCCGCGAAGCTCAGCGTCGACGGCCTCGAAGGGTCGAGCGTCTCGAAGGTGTGCAGCGCGGTCGACTGCGCGAGAAAGACCTTGCCGGCGAACACGACGCAGGCCGCGTGGAAGACGAGCGTCGTCGCGACGACGAGGCCGCAGTTTCCGAGGGTGGCCGCGAGCTGCGAGCGCACGATCGAGGCAAGCTGCGCCGCCAGCGAATGGCGCCGCCGCCGCCGGAGCAGCGTCACCGCGAGAAGGGCCGGCTGCTTCGTCGCGAGCCGAAAACCCAGCGTCTGCATCAGCAGGAAGCTTCCCGCGTAGTTCAGGCCGAAGAGCGCGGCACCCGCGACGAGCGAGAGCTTGAACCAGCCGATGGCGAACTTCAGCACGACGGTCGCCGCCGTCAGCGCGCCGGCGCCGCTGCCCGCGCGAAAAACGCCAAGCGCGTCGCCGTGTGTACGCGCATGGTAGCGCTCGCCGTTTCTTCTGATGCTGTTGAGAATGAGCTTCAATGTCATTCTGCGTTGAAAAGCAAGAAGCGGACCAGCGGTTCACTACACCAGAGCGCCTCTCCGGCGACCCAGCGGCCTATATTACCTACAGCCGGGCGCCTACTCGACGAGACGGTTCACGCGCGCGAGCGAGTCGAACGTGCCGGCGTCGCTCCACCAGCCGCCGAGCTTGCCGTACGAGAGCGTGTTCTGGCGGATGTAGTGGTTGTTCACGTCGGTGATCTCGAGCTCGCCGCGGCCCGAGGGCTTGAGCGTCTTGACCACGTTGAAGACGTCGCCGTCGTAGAAGTAGATGCCGGTGACGGCCCAGTTGCTCTTGGGATTCTTCGGCTTCTCTTCGATGCCGACCACCTTGTCGCCCTTGAGCTCGGCCACGCCGAAGCGGTGCGGGTCTTCGACTTCCTTGAGGAGGATGCGCGCGCCCTTGCCCTGCTTCTTGAACGCCTCGACGTCGCCCTTGATGTCGTCCTGGAAGATGTTGTCGCCGAGGATGACGGCGCACTGGTCGCCGTGCACGAAGTGCGCGGCCAGGCCCAGCGCCTGCGCGATGCCGCCGGCCTCGTCCTGCACGCGGTAGGTGAAGCGGCAGCCGAACTCTTTCCCGCTACCGAGCAGGCCGACGACGGCGCCCATGTGCTCGACGCCCGTGACGATGAGGATCTCGTCGATGCCGGCTTTCGTGAACGCCTCGATCGGATAGTAGATCATCGGCTTCTTGCCGACGGGAAGCAGGTGCTTGTTGGTGACTTTCGTCAGCGGGAAAAGCCTGCTTCCAGTGCCGCCTGCCAATACGATGCCCTTCATCTCGACTCTCCTATTTGATCTCGCCGTAATACTTCGAGTAGAAATCGCGGTACGCGCCGCTCTTCACTTCCTGCCACCACGCCTTGTTGTCGAGGTACCAGCGCACCGTCATCTCGAGGCCGGTCTCGAACGTCACCGACTGCCGCCAGCCGAGCTCGCGCTCGGCCTTCGAGCAGTCGATCGAGTAGCGCCAGTCGTGGCCCTTGCGGTCCTCGACGTAGCGAATGAGCGTCTCGGGCTTGCCGAGCGCCTTGAGGATGGCGTGCACGACGTCGATGTTCTTGCGCTCGGAGCGCCCGCCGAGGTTGTAGACCTCGCCTGAGGCGCCATCCTCGAGCACGCGCAGGATACCCTCGCAGTGGTCCGTGACGTAGATCCAGTCGCGGATCTGGTGGCCCTTGCCGTAAACGGGCAGCGGCTTGTCCTCGAGCGCGTTGGTGATCATCAGCGGGATGAGCTTTTCGGGAAAATGGTACGGCCCGTAGTTATTCGAGCAGCGCGTGATGACGGCGTCGAGGTGGTGCGTGTGCACGAACGCGCGCACCATGAGGTCGCTGCCGGCTTTTGA
>JACQAX010000255.1 GCA_016194795.1 Deltaproteobacteria bacterium
GCACGTCGGGCACGACTCCCTTTCCGAGCGCCCGCAACGACGCCTCGAGCTGGGGCGCCACGTCGGCGGCGCACCCCTTCAGCGAGCTGATCTTGGTGACGACGCGAAAATGCCCGGCGCCGGCGCGAGCGAACGCCTCGCCCAGCACCTGCTCGCTCGTCCCATAGGCGCGAGCCGTATCGACCGTGTCGATGTCGGCCGTTGCGGCGGCGTAGAGGATCCGAAACGCCTCGTCGCGGCCCACCTGCCCCTTCGTGTTCGAAACCCCGTACGGAAGCCCGAGCTGGGCGGTGCCGATCGCCAGCCGCGAGGCGCTGTCACTTACGCGCATACTGCGAGAGAAACTCTTCATAGTAGCGATAGAATTTCTCGTTTCCCCCGTTGCGCTCGTTCTCGAGGTGCAGGTTCAGGAACTCGGACGAGTACTCCGAGATGCCGCGCTCTTTAGCCAGGTACGTGAGAGGGTCGGCCTTGAGCTCCTCGTTGTCATAGATGAAATACGAGTGCATGACGAAGAACTCCTCGACCTGCGCCTTGTCCATCTTCACTTGCAGGCGGTCGGCCGAGTAGATGTAGCTTTTGTACTCTTCGACGGTCGCCGGATGCAGATTGAAGTCGTAGTTGATGTGCGGGTTGTCGCCGGCATTGACCGTCGGCACGCCCATGTAGGCGAACTCGTGGCCCGCGGTGCCGTAGGTGGTGAACATCGCGCGCACGCCCTCGCTCACGAGCTGCTTGTTGGAATCCTTGATCGTCACGAAGTTGATCTTCGAGCTTCGGAAGCAATGGGGCGCGTCGAAGAAGCACGAGAGCAGCACGAGGATCTTGGGCTTGTCGGTGTCTTTCGTGATGCGCTTGTCGGAAAATTTCCCGTAGCCCGTGAGGCCCGACTTGCCGCCGGTCGCGAGATAGGCGATCGCGCCGTCGATGTGGCCCTTGAGGCGGCGCTCGAGGTCGCTCTTCGCCCGCGCGAGACTCGCCTTCTGGACGTCGGGGGCGAGCTTCGCGAAGCGCTCTTTATTGAGATAGAACACCGGGCAGTCGACGAGCAGGTCTTTCAGCTCGACGAGGTACGTGTCGCGCCGCATGTGCAGCAGCGGCACGCCCTTCGTGAGCGCGTAGCGCGTGATGATGCCGTGGGCGTTGTAGCAGGTGTGGCCGGAGAGCACGGCCACGACCTTGTTCTTGGCGAAGTAGCTCTCGACGGCGCGGTAGATGACGTACGCGTCGCGCAGGTCCTTCTTGAGCGCGGGGTCCGTGATGTCGATCGTGGCGACTCCGCGGCGCAGGTACGTGTCGTAAACGAGGTCGCCGACGAGAAAGCCGTCGATCTTGATGTCGAGCACGTCCCATTTGGTCTTGAGGCGGGCGAAGTGCTCCTCGGCGAAGCGGTCGGCATCACTCGCGGCGAACACGCCGTTGCGCACGCTCAGGCGCACGGGCGCCCCGAAGGATTCGAACATCCGCTCAACGCGGCGATGGGGCACGCCCAGGTAGCTGAGCTTGTCGCTGGCGAAGGTGAAGGCGCCGAGCCGCGCGTTCGTGAGCCGGCCCAGGATGTTCATCGAGGCGGCGTACGACTGCAGCAACGGATAATGCCCGTACATGTCGATCAGCACGACCGAGTCGGGATCGGCGCTGCTGAGCGGCGGCCACTTGGCGCGCGCGTAGGCGATGAAACGCTCTTCATTCTCGTCGTTGAAGAAGCGCTTCGGGATCTTGGAGAGCTTGTCGGAAACTTTCTTTATCATTTCCATTTTATTCGGAGCGGACCGGTCAGAGCGGGCGCGATTCGGCTTCCATCGGGGCCTTCACGGCCTTGGCGAGGAAGTTGAACGACTCCTTGTGCTTCGCGACCGGCTTGATGTGAGCGTCGCAGTCGGCCCAGTGCTTCTCGGCCTGGTCGAGCAGGCGCAGGTCGCGCTGGTGGACGATCTGCTGCAGGCCCATGAGCTGCATGCCCGAGAACCGGTGGCTGATGACCGCGCAGATCTTGCTCGCGTCGCCCAGGTCCTCGATGAACGCCTCGAGGTCGCCGTTGTACTGCTCGATGATCGAGTCTTTGTAGGTGTAGTACCACTCCGAGCCGGGATACGGCGTCGCGAAGTGCGGCTTGGCGTAGATGCCGAGCTTGAGCAGGCACTTGATCATCGTGCGCACGCTGTCGAACGACTCTTCGGGGAAGCCGATGATGACGTTCGGGATGGGGCGGATGCCCGCATCGAGGGTCATGCCGACGCAGTCGATGTTCTTCTGCTGATTGGCGCCCTTGCCGAGCGTCGAGAGGATCTTCGGGTCGAACGACTCGAGTCCGTAGACCAGGTGCGAGCACCCGGCGACGTACATCGCGTCGAGCGTCTCGCGGCGCACGAGGCCCGCGTGGCTCGTGCCCGACCAGTGGACGCCCTTGCAGTTCTCGTCGTGCGGAACCTTGTCGCGGCGGCAGGTGGGCTGCAGGCCGGCCTTAACCCACTCGTTGCAAAGCTCGAAGAGCCAGGTGCGCTTCGAGTAGACGTCCATCGTCATGAAGTTCTCGTCGATGAAGCTGATGAAGTCGACGCCGTACTTCTCGTGGACGTGACGGGTCATCTCGACCACGTATTTCGGGCTGTGGTAGCGGATGTTGCGGCCCATGGTGAAGCGCACGTCCATCTCGCCCTGCGCGTCCTTCTCGACGAGCATGTCGCCGGTCGTGCCGAGGTGCCAGCAGAACTTGCAGAACAGGCTGCAGCCGAGGCTGCCCATCAGATCGAGGCGCTTCTTCGAGGTGAAGCCCTCTTCGCTGTAAAGAATCTTCGAGTTCGCGAAGTAGATGTCGAGCGGCAGCAGGTCGAAGGCCGGATACGGCAGCACGTCCATGTCTTTGATGTTCGGGCGCACGCCGGTGAGGCGCGGCACCTTGTTCTGGTCGCGATAACAGACGCCGAGCGTTTTGCTGAAGTCGAAGTCCTTGCGGTCGACCTGCTCGAGCACCTCGGGCCAGGTGACGTAACCTTCGCCGATGACGGCCAGGTCGAGCTGGGGCAGCCACTCCATGATCTCGCGCGGCATGCTGGTGATGAACCCGCCGCCGGCCACGAGCAGCGCGTTCGGCGCCGTGCGCTTGATGATGCGGATGATCTTCTTCACCGAGCGGTAGGTCGTCGTGAGGCCGCCGATGCCGATCACGTCCCAGTCGTCGGCCTGGCAGACCTTCTCGATGATCTCGTCGCCGAGGCGCTGGGCGTTCTCGTCGTAGAACGAAACTTGATGGCCCTTATCCTGCGCGACCGCCGCCATGAGCGCGAGGCCGTACGGGATGTGCTTGGCTTCGCTCTCCTCGCGAACGACCGGATTGATCAGTAGGATTTTTGCCATCTGTTTTCTTTCTTTCTAGCTTTGCTTCAGGCTTCGACAGCCTTGAAAAAATCGTCCAGCTTACCGTTCCTGAGGCGGCCGCCGAAGAGCGTGCCACCCTCGGTGCAGTTCATCGTCCAGCCCGTCGAGCGCTCGAACAGCTCGAGGAAGTTCTTGCGGTACCACGCGTAGGGCGCGTCGGTGTAGAACTCGCCGCCCGTCACGGGGTTCGTGTAGCGGAAGAAGAACTTGTCGAGGTCTTCGGTCTTCTCGGAGCCGCCCGCGCGGTGGACCATCTCGTAGTAGTACTGGGTCTGCTTGTAGGGCGTGTCGCCGTAGTAGCCGAAGTCCATGCCCACCATCGCGACCTTGCCGAGCTTGAGCGTCTCGGTGGCGAAAACCCACGAGGCCGTGCCGACGTTGCCGCCCGTATTGATGCACGGAACCTTGTTGATGCCGTAGAGCTTGCGCGTGAGGCTGTCCGGATCGTGCGGGCTGTCGACGAGCGGGTTCCACCAGTAGATCTCGAAGCCCGCCTCGAGGACGCGGTCGACCAGGGTCTTGGGCGCCGAGGTGCAGAGGATGAGCTTCGTCTTCTTGGCCATCCTGTTGACGAGCTCGATGTTCTCGCGGTTGTGGCGGAGCGAATCGGCGCGGAAGTCGAGGTCGAGGTCCTGGCGCGCGAAGTAGTCGTCCTTGGCCGAATGCGCTTCGAAGTTGGGGTCGCCGAACCAGCGCACGATGCGCGTCGGGTGCGGATCGAGCGAGAGCACGTAGTCGGGAACGAGGCCGGCCTTGAGGCAGGCGACGTAAGCGCCGTCGGCCGAGATCACGCTTCCCTTGTAGCCGCTCTCGAGAATGCGCTTGATCGACTCGTTGCGACGCACGCTCGGGCCCGCGCTGATGACGATGCCGGACTTGAGCTTGTCGCCGGACGGGCGCGGAAGGTCGCGCACGCACTTCTGGACGAACGGCTTGTTCCGCGTCGCGCACTCGATGAGCACGTCGACGTGCTCCTTGCCCGTCGTATCGGGAACTTCGTTGAGGAGCTTGGTGAACTCTTTCGACATCTCGGTATTCATTTTTTAGTCGCCATCCCAGGTCAGTCTTTCACGTTCAACGTAAACCATGCTGCCACCGACGGCGCGCAGCGCCTGCCGGCGGTGCTCGCTCGCGAGAGCGACGTGGCCGGACTCCTGCGTGTCGCCGGCTCGTTCGAGCTTCACCGGTCTTTTGACTTGGAAATTCGACTTGAGGATGTCGCCGATTCCCGTGGTGCCGTCTGCCATTAAATCTCCCGTTTTATGATTAGGTTCTGTGTTGACAAAACCGTTCGAAACTATACGAAAAGCTATCCAATAGAGTCAAGGATTGAATCGGGTAAAAACCCTGCGGAAACAGGTGCATTGTCTAACGATCAGACAGCGATTTTCTGCCTAGAAAAACCCTGGACAGGGCACGCGGCCCCATCTCATGATAGTTGCGAAGGAAATCCCAGACACGATGCGCCACGAAGCGTCCCACCACAACACACCCAAACGCCTTCTCGTGCGTGGATTCGACAGCTCCCACACCTATGGGGTGCTGCAAGAACTTCTCGACCGCTGCGAGCTCGAGACCTTCCACTTCATGTTCGACCCGCTCCACTATCCCGAGCGGCCGCGGCTGCCCGTGCCGAAAGGCACCCAGTACCACGAGCGCGCCGTCTACGACCTCCAGGAAGGAAACTTCGGCGAAGACACCGGCCGCATCACGCCGCTCGACGAGAGCTTCGTGCGCGAGATGGCCTACTGCGAGACGATCGTGCTCCGCATGGCCGAGCGCATGCTTGGGCCGAAGGTTGCCTTCTATAACTTCCGCAAGGCGCTCTATCTGCGGCAGCTGCGTTACTGGAACCATTTTCTGAGAGAGGCGCGCATCGACTTCGCGCTCTTCCACACGCTGCCGCACGCGCCCGTCGACTACATCATCTACGAGCTTTGCAAGAAGCTCGGCATCCCGACGCTCTACTTCGACAAAACGCCGGTCACCGACTCGCTCTTCCACGGCTACGACTGGGAAGAGTGCGGCAGCCGCTTCGGCGCCCGCTACAAGGAGCTGAAGCTCGCGCAAGGAACCGGCGCCGTCGAGCTGCGCAAGGAGTTCGACGAGCAGTACCGAAAGCAGACCTCGGGCGAAAAGCCGAGCTACGTGCACGTCGAGATCGAATACGCGGCACGCGCCCGCGAGCTCGCCCTCGTAAACCGGATCAAGCGCTCGGCCACGAGGTTCACCGCGGCGTTCAAACAGAAGCCCCTCGCGAAGCTCGGCCAGTTCGTCGACGTCGACTACTGGCACGGCAAGAAGCACTCGATCGTGCGCGAGAACGAGAAGCTCTTCGCCTTCTACAACTCGCATGTGAGCAAGCCCGACTTCTCGGAGAAGTTCGTCTTCGTGCCGCTGCACTACCAGCCCGAGGCGACGACGTCGCCCATGTCGGGCGCCTTCGCCGACCAGGTTCTCATCGCGCAGATGATCCAAAGCGTGCTGCCGAGCGGCTGGAAGCTCTACGTGAAGGAGCACCCCGGCCAGGAAGCCGACTGCCGCGACGTCGAGTTCTACGAAGATCTCCTGAAGCTGCCGGACGTGCGGCTCATCGCGCGCGACGTGCCGTCGGTCGACCTTATCGCCCACTGCCAGGCGATCGGCACCGGAACCGGAACGGCCGGCTGGGAGTCGCTCTTCCGGCAGAAGCCGGTGCTGCTCTTCGGCCATTGCTATTACCAGTACGCGCCGGGCGTCCACCGCATCTCGAGCACGGCCGACTGCCGCGAGGCGATCGGGCAGGTTCAGCGCGGCGCCCACCCGACGCGCGACGAGCTGCGGCTGTTTCTGCGCGCCATGCAGGACGAGTGCCTCCGGGCGGTCGTCGAGCCCGTGTTCTGCCGCATCTCGAAGCTTCCGCGCGAGCAGAACGTGCGCAACCTCGTCGAGCTGATCCTCCGCGAGATGGAAGACAGGAGGCCGCGCAATGCCAGCGCCTCGCGTTCTTAGTCTCGGCGGCAAGAAGATCGGCCCCGGCCATCCCGTCTACGTGATCGCCGAAGCCGGCGTGAACCACAACGGCGACGTGAAGCTCGCCCTCGACCTCGTGCGCGAGGCCTCGAAGGCCGGCGCCGACTGCGTGAAGTTCCAGACGTTCAAGGCCGAGGCGATCGTGACGCAAAAAGCGCCGAAAGCGGCCTACCAGCTGCAAGTCACCGATCCGGGCGAGTCGCAGCTGGCGATGCTGAAAAAGCTCGAGCTCTCGAAAAACGCCTACGGCGAGCTCATCGCGCTTTGCAAGAAGCTCGGCATCCAGTTTCTCTCGACGCCCTACAACTTCAACGACGTCGACTTTCTCGAGGAGGTCGGCGTCGACGGCTACAAGATCGCCTCGGGACAGCTCGTCGAGCTGCCGTTCATCGAATACGTCGCCCGGCTCGGAAAGCCGATCTTCGTCTCGACCGGCATGGCCACGATGGACGAGGTGGCTGATTGCGTGAAGACGATTCGCGCGGCCGGCAACGAGCAGTTCGTCGTCCTGCAATGCACGACCAACTACCCATCGCCCACGGCCGACGCGAACCTGCGCGCCATGCTCACGATGGGCGAAAAGCTCGGTGTCACGATCGGCTACTCCGACCACACCGAGACGAGCCACGCAGTGCTTGCGTCGGTCGCGCTTGGCGCGACCGTCGTCGAGAAACACTTCACGCTCGACCGAAAGCTTCCCGGCCCCGACCACTCGTCGTCGTACGAGCCGCGCGAGTTCGCCGAGCTCGTCAGCGGCATCCGGCTCGTCGAGCAAGCGATGGGTAGCGCCGTCAAGACGCCCAGCGCGCTCGAGGCCAGGAACACCGTCGGCATGAGACGCAGCCTCGTCGCCGTGGTCGACATCAAGGCGGGCGCCGAGATCCGGCGCGAGCAGCTCGCCTTCAAACGCCCGGCCACCGGGCTCAAACCGAACTTGTTGAACCAGGTCGTCGGCAAGCGCGCCCGCAAGGACATCGCCGCCGACACGCCGCTGACCGAGGACCAGATCGAATGGTAACCGAATGTTAAAAGAAAAGGTCGTCGTGTTCGGCTCGGGAACGCATGCCAAGGTCGTCGTCGACATCCTCGAGAAGGAAGGCCGTTACGAGATCGCGGGCGTCATCGGCCCCGCTCGCCCCGACGGCGCGGGCCTCTGGAACCACCGCTGGCTCGGCGACGACTCGGCCATCGCGAAGCTCGGCATCCGCCACGGCGTCGTGGCCGTCGGCGACAACTCGGTGCGCGCGAAAATCGCCGCGCAGGTCGCGCGCGAGCTACCGGGCTTCACGTTCGTGCCCGCGGTTCACCCCTCGGCCGTGCTCGGCCGCGGCGTCACGATCGGTGCCGGCACGGTCGTCATGGCCAGCGCGGTCGTCAACCCGGATTCGCGCATCGGGGCCCATTGCATCGTCAACACGCACGCCTCGCTCGACCACGACTGCGTGCTGGGCTTCGCGCGCGCAAACCGGACGACCGGTACCTTTAGCGCTCAGCGACCCGTCGTGTACTCGCGCTTGCGGCTGAACTCGTCGTTCAGGCGCGCAAGCTCGCCGAAGTTCTGCTCGAGCTTGGCCACCGCTCGCACGATGTCCTGCATGTCGTCGGGCGTGTTCGGGTTGCCCACCTGGAAGAACGCGAGATACTTCTCGTCGTTGAGCGCCTTGGCGTTCGGCGTGTGCGAGACGTCCTCGCGCGTGTACGGGTTCTCGTTGAGCAGGCGCGGAAAGCCGGTCGCCACCGGGATGCCCTCGGCGCGCAGCGCCTCGGCGAAGGTGTTGCGGCTGATTCCGGGCTGCGTGAACGTGAGCCCCACGCAGTACGGCGTGAACTCGCCGTCGTCGTTCGTGTTCTTGGCGAGCTTGAGGAACGAGAAGCGCGAGAGGCCGTCGGCGAGCGCGCGGTAGTTCTTCTTGCGGATGCCGTTGAGCAGCTCCACTTTCTGGATCTGCGCGTAGCCGAGCGCGGCGAGCGGCTCGGGCAGGCGGAAGTTGTAGCCGACGGCCGCGTCGATGACGTCCTGCGAGTCGATGCCGTCGAAGACC
>JACQAX010000225.1 GCA_016194795.1 Deltaproteobacteria bacterium
AAATCTCAGAGCGAAAGAAGTGACCCACCATCCTAGCAGGCATATACCCTCGTCTGTTTCCTGTGTCAGCGTCAGTCATCCTTGACATGAGTGAGTTGCGAGCCAACTTGAACAACTTTATAAAACCTCCAAATCCGCTTGCAGCGCGCCGGAAGCGCGCAGCGCCTGGAATATCGCGGTCAGGTCCTTGGGCGTGACGCCCAGGGTGTTCAACGCCTTCACGACGTCCTTGATCGTGGAGCCGTTGATGATACCGACTTTTTCTTTCGGGCCTTTCGGGCCGCTGACCTCGATGGCGAGGTCGCCGTGCGAGATCGCGACGTTGTCGATGCGAACGTTCTCGCCGATGACGATCGTGCCCGTGCGCTCGTTGAGGATCACGCGCGCCTTGCTGTCGGGGTTGATCTGCAAGTTTTCGATCGTCGCGATGAGCTCGACGCCGTTGCCCTCGTAGTTGAACGGCACGATGATGTCGACGGTGCCCGAGTCGCGCGCCATGGCGTACTTGCCGCCGAGCTCGGTGTTGATCATGCGCGAGAGGCGCGCGGCCGTCGTGAAGTCGGGGTTGTTGAGCGAGAGCACGAACGTCTTCTTCTGGGTGAAGCTGCCGTCGACCTCTTTTTCGATCAAGGCGCCGTTGGGAACGCGCGCGGTGGTCGGGAAGCTCGTGGCTCCGCCGCCGCCGCCACCACCACCGGTGAGCTGCCCGAGCGAAACCGGGCCCTGCGCCACCGCGTAGACGTTCTGGTCGCCGGCGCGCAGCGGGGTCACGAGAAGCGTGCCCCCCTCGAGGCTGCCGGCGTCTCCGATGCTCGACACCGTGATGTCCATGCGCGTCCCCGCGCGAGCGAACGGCGGAAGCTTGCCGGTCACGATCACGGCCGCCACGTTCTTTGACTTGAAGTCGGTGGCTCCGCTCTGGATGCCCATTTTCTCGAAAAGGCGAACCATCGACTTCGACGTGATGTCGGTTCCGGAGTCGCCCGTGCCCTTGAGCCCGATGACGAGGCCATAGCCGATCAGAAGATTTTCGCGAACGCCTTTGACCTGCGCGATGTCCTTCACGCGAGCGGCATGAAGCTCCGCTGGCAGCGCGAGCGCCAGAAGGACAGTCGCAATGAGTCTCGTCTTTGCCGTCATCATCGATAGATCTCCACGTGCTGATCGAAGAACTTCGAGGACTTCACCACATCCTGCTCGCCGATGTCGGCGCCTTTCACGATGGCGACGACCTCGATATTGCGGACCTGTCTCTTGAACGGAACGCGCTTGATGCCGCGCACGCGCACGTTGCCGTTCGGATAGCGCTCGAGCACCTCGGCGGTGAGCATGTCCTCGGCCGCGAGGTCGGTCGACGGGGTGGTCCCGTCCGCGGGCGGGGTCGCCGCGGGCGCCGAGGCGAGGCCTCGATCGGCCGGCTTGTCTTTGGTGAGACCCGGCACGCGAATGTCCTGGTCGCGATATTCGGGCGGCAGCAGGTTTTTCACCGTATTGACCATGTCCTTGCGAAGGCCGTCCTCGATCTGCACGGTGACGAGGTCGCCGGGCGCCTTGAGCTTGTTGCGCGCGAAGAGGTAGTTCGTCTGCCCGTCCTCGGCCCAGAGGCTGTTCTCGTTTTTGGTGTTCTCGGCCATGAACTCGGCGGCCGTCACGCGGATGCGCTTGGCGCGCTGGCCGCTCAGGTCGACCGGGGTTCCGGCGATTTGCGCCTGCGCCTCGGCGACGGCGGCGTTGGCTGGCGGCGGCGGGGCATAGCGGTTGGCCGGGTCCTTGTAGTAATCCATGTCCGAGAGCGCGTTGATTTTGCGTTCACCGTCGTCGTCGATCTCGCGACGAAGGGATTGCATCCAGCCGCAGCTCGGAAGCAGGAACGCCAAGGCGATAAGAGCGAGCAGTCTCCTCGATCCCGTCATTACAACCACACCTCCACCAAACGGCCTTCGATCAGTCTTCCGCGGAAGGTGCGGTTGTACCGCTGCAGCTGAACGGTGACCATGTCGCCGATCGCGGCCGCGCCCTGCACGACGCCTTTCGTGGAAATCTTCAGGCTGTCGGATCTCAAGATCAGCGTCACCGTGTCGCCGAGGCGAACCATCGGGATGCGCTCTATCGTGGCCGGCGTGAGCGGCTGGCCCGCGAGAATCGTCGTCTTAGCGCGCACGGCCTCCGGAAACTGCTCCTTGCGGAAAGCAGTCTGTCCGGAGGCCTGTGCGGCCAGCACATTGGCTTTGCGAACCTCGAAATCCTCGGGCTTGAGCAGGTCGCCCGGATGCACAGTCTTGCGCGCGACGTACACGTCGGCGTCGAGACGAAGCGTCGCCTGCACCCACCCCAGCGCCTGCCCGCCTTCGGCCGTCGAGACGACCTTGATGGAGGCGTGCTCGAGCAGGGGCTCGGGAACGATGACGTCCCAGGCGCTCTCATCGGCGAGAGAAACGTAGATCGGCGCCTGCGCCTTGAGCGAGGCGACTCCGGCTCCCCGGCCGTCGTCGCCGAAGCGCGCGGCCGCGGCGGCGATGATTTTAGCCTGGAGCTCCGCCGTCGTGAGCTCGCGTCGCGTCTGCGTCACCGCGACCCGTTCGGCGCCCTTGAGCTTGAGGTCGAAGCCGCTGAAGCTCGTTCGCGCAAGCTCGCGCTGGAGCTCGGCGCGAGTGAAAGTGCGCGCGCGTTCGGTCCCAAGCGTCCATTTGCAGCAGAGGCCACGGTCGACGGCGCAGCGGCCCTGGATCCAGCCGTCCTCGACGAGATCCTGAAGGCATACCGTCGGCGACCAGGTCTCGGCCTTCTCGCGAAGCGTGACGTCGCGCTCGATGCCCGGCATGGCGGTATCGGCGATCGCGC
Organism: Deltaproteobacteria bacterium; assembly: GCA_016194795.1. Classification (GTDB taxonomy): domain Bacteria; phylum Bdellovibrionota; class UBA1018; order UBA1018; family UBA923; genus JACQAX01. Next base: position 2,842 of record JACQAX010000225.1, read on the forward strand.
TGGTGAACGTCGCCAGCGCCGCTATCAGGACTCCGACTGCAACGAGGAGCTTTCCGCTAAGCACGGTTACCTCTGGCCTATGTTGTTGGTGGTCGACCACATCTGGTCGCCCACGGTCATGATTCGCGCGTTCGACTCGTACGTGCGCTGCGTGGTGATCATGTCCATGACCGCCTCGGTGGGCTTCACGTTCGACGCCTCGAGCGCGCCCTGCTGGATGTTGCCGCTGCCGTTCTCGCCCGGGATGCTCTGGACCGGCTGGCCCGCGGCCGACGACGGGATCATGAGGTTCTGCCCGACGAGCTTCATCGCGCCCGGGTTGATGAACGTCACGAGCTGGATCTGGCCGATCACCTGCTCGGTGTTCTGGGCCGTCGTGATCTTCACCTCGCCCGTATTGTTGATGCCGACGTGCTGCGTGCCCGGAGGAATCTGAAGCCCCGGCACGAGAGGATAACCGCCCGGGGTGACGATGCGGCCCTGGCCGTCGAGCTTGAACGAGCCGTCGCGCGTGTAGGCGACCTGGCCGTTCGGCAGCTGCACGGTGAAAAAGCCGTCGCCGTTGACGAGCATGTCGAGCATCCCGTTGGTCATCTTCGTCGGGCCCTGCTCGTGAACCGCGTACTGCGCCGAGACTCGCGCGCCCGAGCCGACCTGAACGCCGACCGGCGACTGATTCTGGCCCGGGGTGCCGCCCGGCTCCTTGATCGTCTGGTACATGAGGTCCTGGAACTCGGTGCGCCCGCGCTTGTAGGCGGTCGTGTTCATGTTGGCCATGTCGTGCGCGATCTGGTCGAGGTGTTGTTCCTGCGCCTGCATGCCAGTCGCCGCGGTCGAAAGTGCTCTAATCATAATTTGCCAACCTCATTGGCTTCCTTGCCGGCCATGTCGTTGTAAGCCTTGATCGCGCGCATGTTCGACTCGAACAGGCGGTTCGCTTTCAATAAGTTAACCAGCTCCGAAACAGGGTTCACGTTGCTCTGTTCGAGAAAGCCCTGGCGCACGCGAGAGCCGCCGTCGATGCGCGGCACGTTCGCCGCGTCGGGATTCGAATAGAGGGTCGTGTTTTCTTTCTTGAGAAGCCGGGGATCAGCGAACTCGGCGACCGCGAGCTTCGCGATCTGCTCGTCGTCGGCGTAAATCTCGCCTTCCGGGCTGACGTGGATCTTGTGGCCCGTCTGGATCGCGTCTTTGAGCGAGATGGGCTTGAGGAGCGCCTTCCCGCCGTCGGGAGCGGGATACGGCGCCGTGAACGGATTGAGGCTCGCGGGGTTGCGCGCGGCCTCGGGCGCCGCCGGCTGCTGCGGGGGCTGCTGGTTCGCCGGGCTGGCGGCCTCGGCCGCGTCGCCGGAGAGCGCGAGCACGGGATAGCCTTCCTGGTTCACGAGCTGGCCCTCGCCGTTGACCTTGAAATCGCCGGAGCGCGTGTACATGAGACCGTTCGGCGTCTGCACCGCGAAAAAGCCCGCGCCGTCGATCGCCATGTCGAATGGCGCATTCGTGTTCTTGAACGAGCCTTGCGTGTGGTCGGTGGTGATCTTGTCGAGGTTGACCATGGCGTGCTCACGACCATCGAAATGATAGAAGTCGGAGTCTTTGAACGCCGTGCGAGGAATGTCGATATCCGGCGACGGAGGACGTTCCACCGCCGTCAGGAACTCCTTGAACGTCGGCGAGTCCTTCTTGAACCCGGCCGTATTCGTGTTCGCGAGATTATTTGCGATAATGTCTAGGTTCTGGCTTTGGGCCATTCCGCCCGAAACTGCCGTCCAGAGCCCGTTAGGAGATCCCATCCTGGTTTTCCTTCCTCCAGCTAAGTCTTACTAAAGCAAACCACGGGCCACGCCGTCGAAGGCGCGGCCGGAGATTTATGCCGATCTGTTTTCATACGGGATTTGGTTCGAGGGGGCTTTTCGGCGCCGGAAATTGCCCCGCGCAACATTCGAGAAGGGCATAAAGTTGCCGAGGTAAACGCGCGAAAATTGACGGGAGTTTGGCCCGCTTCGCCAAAAATTTAACGCTTGAGAGAACGCGATCCACCGACTAGAACTTCAGCATACATGCTGCATCTCAAAGCCGAGCCGGTCGCAAACGAGGTCTACGCCAGAGTCACGCGCGCCGCTCAGCTCGTCCGCGAAAAGACCGGCCACAGCCCCACGCTGGCGACCGTGCTCGTCGGCGAAGACCCGGCCAGCCAGGTTTATGTGCGCAAGAAGGGCGAGATGTGCCACAAGCTGGGCCTGGGCCATCGCGACTACAAGCTGCTGCCCGACGTCACCCAGGACGTCCTTTTTGACACGGTCCGCAAGCTCAACGCCGACCCTGAAGTCGACGGCATCCTGGTCCAGAGCCCGCTCCCCAAGGGGCTCGACGAAGCAGCGGTCTTCGATCTCATCGATCCCAAAAAGGACGTCGACTGTTTCTCGCCTTATAACGTCGGCCTGCTTTCTCAGGGGCGAGGGACGCTCCTGCCCTGCACGCCCGCGGGCGTGATGGAGATTCTCCGCCACAACAAGATCGACATCGCCGGCAAGCGCGCGCTCGTCGTGGGCCGCAGCGACATCGTCGGCAAGCCGATGGCGCTGCTGCTCCTGCACGCGCACGCGACCGTTACGGTCGCGCACTCGAAGACGCGCGATCTCGCCGCATGCGTGGCCGAGTCGGACATCGTCGTGGCGGCGATCGGTCGTGCCAGGTTTCTCAAGGGCGACCTTCCGTGGAAGAAGGACGCCGTCGTCATCGACGTGGGCATCAATCGCACGCCCGAGGGCAAGCTCTGCGGCGACGTCGCGTTCGACGAGATCGCGCCGAAAGTGGCGGCGATCACCCCGGTCCCGGGCGGCGTCGGCCCGATGACGATCGCCATGCTGATGGTAAACACCGTGCGCGCGGCAATGCTCCGCAAGGGCATTTCCTACAAGGAGCTTTGATCCGATGGCAAAGAGAACGGCGCTCTACGAGGAACACCTCAAGCTCAAAGGCAAGATGGTCGAGTTCGGCGGCTGGGACATGCCGGTCCAGTACAGCGGCTTGGCCGATGAGCACGAGACGTGCCGCACGAAGGTCGGCCTCTTCGACGTCTCGCACATGGGAGAGGTTCGGGTACGCGGCCGCGACGCGCTCGCCTTCCTCAACGGGCTCGTCACCAACAACGTCGAGAAGATCAAGGACGGCCAGGCTCAATACACCGTCATGTGCTACGAAAACGGCGGCTGCGTCGACGACCTCATCATCCACCGCTTCGGCCCCGAAGACTATTTCATCTGCGTAAACGCCTCCAACACCGACAAGGACTACGAGTGGATCAAAAACCACTCGCCCAAGGGCGTGAGCGTCGAGAACGTCAGCGGCGAGTACACCCAGATCGCGGTTCAGGGCCGTCACGCTCAGGAAGTGCTGCAAAAGCTCACTGACACGCCCCTCGCCGACATCAAGTACTACTGGTTCCGGCAGGGCAAAGTGCTCGGCAAAGACGCCGTGATCGCTCGCACGGGTTACACGGGCGAGGACGGCTTCGAGATCTACGTCCCGTGGCACGCCGGCCCGGCCGCGTGGAGCGCGCTCCTCGACGAGGGCCAGAAATTCGGCATCAAGGCCTGCGGCCTCGGCGCGCGCGATACGCTGCGCACCGAGATGAAGTATCCGCTTTACGGTCATGAGATCGATAAGGACAATAATCCGCTGGAGGCCGGCCTGGGTTGGGTGACGAAGCTCGACAAGCCCGACTTCATCGGCAAGAAGGCGCTCGTCTCGTTGAAAGAAGCGGGCCTGAAGCGCGCGCTCGTCGGCCTGAAGTCGCGCGGCAAGGCGATTCCCCGCCAAGGGTACGTCGTCGAGTCCGACGGCAAGGCGGTAGGCATCGTCACCTCGGGCACGATGTCACCGTCGCTTCGCGTGGGAATCGCGATCGCTTACGTCGAACGCCCGCTCTCGGAGATGGGCGCGAACCTGGACGTCGTGGTGCGCGACCAGCGCGTCCCGCACGAAATCGTTGAAACGCCGTTTTACAAGCGGCCTTACTAAGGGGATCAAAGATGGAATTTCCTAGCGGACTTCTTTACACGAAAGACCATGAATGGGCACAGGCCGGCGGCGACGACACCGTGACGGTCGGCATCACCGACCACGCGCAGGAAGCTTTGGGCGAGGTGGTTTACGTCGAGCTCCCCAAGGTGGGCCGCGCCCTGAAAGAGCACGAGACCTTCGGCGTCGTCGAGTCGATCAAGGCCGTGAGCGATCTCTACGCGCCGGTCGCCGGCACGGTGGTCGCGGTCAACGACGCGGTCGCAGGCGACCCGTCGCTCGTCAATCGCTCGGCCTACAAGGACGGCTGGATCATGCGCATCAAGCTCGCCGACAAGAAGGCGCTTGAGAGTTTGATGGACGCCGGCAAGTACAAGGCCTACGTCGAAACCCTGAAGTAATTCAGGCGTAAGCTTCGATCGGCGGGCACGCGCACACGAGGTTGCGGTCGCCCAGCACGTTGTTCACGCGCGCGACCGGCGGCCAGAACTTCGCCGTACGGGTCCAAGGCGCCGGATAGGCGGCCTTCTCGCGGGTGTACGAGTGCGTCCACTCCGTCTTCGTCACGCGCGCGGCGGTGTGCGGGGCGTTCTTCAAGACGTTGTCGGTCTTGTCGGCCTTGCCCTCTTCGATTTCAGCGATCTCTTTGCGGATCAGGATCATCGCCTCGCAGAAGCGGTCGAGCTCGGCCAGCGACTCGCTCTCGGTCGGCTCGATCATCATCGTGCCGGCGACCGGAAACGAGATCGTCGGCGCATGAAAGCCGTAGTCCATCAGCCGCTTGGCGACGTCCTCGACTTCGACGCCCGTCGTTGCCTTGAACTTGCGCATGTCGATGATGCACTCGTGGGCAACGAAGCCGTTACTACCTTTGTAGAGCACCGGATAGTGGGCGTCGAGGCGCTTGGCGACGTAGTTGGCGTTGAGAATGGCGATCTCGGTGGCGCGTTTGAGCCCCTCGCTGCCCATCATGGCGATATACATCCACGAGATCGGTAGGATGCTCGCGCTGCCCCAAGGCGCCGCCGAAACGGGTCCCAGAGCCTTGTCTCCGCCCATCGAAACGATCGGGTGCGACGGCAGGAAGCTCTTGAGATGCGCCTTCACGCCGATCGGGCCCATGCCGGGACCACCGCCGCCGTGCGGGATGCAGAAAGTCTTATGGAGATTCAGGTGGCAGACGTCGGGGCCGAAGTCACCGGGGCGGCAGAGGCCGACCTGGGCGTTCATATTGGCTCCATCCATGTAGACCTGACCACCGTGCTTGTGGAGAATGTCGCAGAACTCGGTGATCGTCTCCTCGAACACGCCGTGGGTCGACGGATACGTGATCATCGCGCACGAGAGCTCGCGGGAGTGCTGCTCGGCCTTGGCGCGCAGGTCAGCCAGGTCGACGTTGCCGTCGGACGTGCACTGAACGACCACGACGCGCATGCCGACCATCGCCGCGCTCGCGGGGTTCGTCCCGTGGGCGCTTTGCGGAATCAGGCAGACGTCCCGGTGGCCTTCGCCGCGATTCTGGTGGTAGCGGCGAATGGCAAGCAGGCCCGCGTATTCGCCCTGCGAGCCGGCGTTGGGCTGCAGCGAAACGGCATCGAAGCCGGTGATCTCGGCCAGCCAGCTCTCGAGCTGGCCGAACATGACCTGATAGCCCTTGGCCTGCTCAACGGGAACGAACGGGTGGAGCTGGCCGAGCTCGGGCCAGGTGACCGGAAACATCTCTGCCGTGGCATTGAGCTTCATCGTGCATGAGCCGAGCGGGATCATGGAATGGGTCAGCGACAGATCGCGGCCCTGCAGCCGGTGGATATAGCGAAGGAGCTCGGTTTCGGAGTGGTAGCTGTTGAAAACCGGGTGGGTGAGGTACGCGCTCCTTCTCTCGAGAGCCGCGGGCAGGCCCGGCAGCTTGGCCGTAGCGAGGTCCTCGGGCGCGAACGGAACCTTGGCCCCGCGGGCGAAGACCTGAAACAGGTCGCGCAGATCCTGCGCGGTGACGGTTTCGTCAAGAGCCACGGTCACGGTCTTGTCGCCGAGAAAACGCAGGTTGATCTTCTGGGCGCGCGCGGCCGCAAGGAGGTCGCCCTTGCTGATCGAGCCAAGCTCGACGCGAACGGTATCGAAGAACGGTTCAGCCCCTACGGTGAGGCCCAGGCGCTTGAGACCCTCGGCCAGCACCTTGGCCGCGAGGTTCACGCGGTCTGCGATGCGCCTAAGCCCCTTGGGACCGTGGTAGACCGCGTACATGCTCGCGATCACGGCCAGGAGCACCTGCGCGGTACAGATGTTGCTCGTCGCCTTCTCACGGCGAATGTGCTGCTCACGCGTCTGCAGCGCAAGGCGCGCAGCCGGCTGGCCATCCGCGTCCTGGGAAAGGCCGATGATCCGGCCCGGAACCACGCGCTTGAACTCGTCCTTGGCGGACATATAGCCCGCGTGAGGCCCCCCATACCCGAGCGGAACGCCCAGGCGCTGGGTGCTGCCCACGGCGATGTCCGCGCCGAGCTCGCCCGGCGACTTGAGGACGGTCAATGCAAGGATGTCGGCCGCCACGACGAACATGGCGTCGGCCTTGTGAACCTTCTCTCCGAAGGACGTGTAGTCGTAGATCGCGCCGTCGGTGGCCGGATACTGGACCAGAGCACCGAAAATCGGGCGGTCGAAGCTGAACTTGCGGTGGTTGCCCACGAGGATCTGGATCCCGAGCGGTTCAGCGCGCGTGCGTAGCAAGGCGATCGTCTGCGGATGGCACTCTTCGGAGACGAAAAAGGCGCGATTCACGTCGCGGTTCTTGACCCCGAAGCACATGGTCATCGCTTCCGCCGCGGCCGTCGCCTCATCGAGCAACGACGCATTGGACACGGGCAGCCCGGTCAGGTCGATGACCATCGTCTGAAAGTTGAGGAGCGCCTCCAGGCGGCCCTGCGAGATCTCCGACTGGTACGGCGTGTACTGGGTGTACCAGCCCGGATTCTCGAGGACGTTTCTCTGGATCACCGGCGGGGTGATCGTTCCCGAGTATCCCATGCCGATATAAGAGCGAAAAACCTCGTTCTTGGCGGCGATCGCGCGCAGATCGCGGAGCGCCTCGAACTCGCTTCGCCCGGCGCCGAGGTCGAGCTGGCGCTTCAGGCGGATGCGGGCCGGCACGGTCGCGCCGATGAAAGCGTCGAGCGATTTCGATCCGACTTCCTTGAGCATTTTTTCGACTTCGGCGACGTTTGGGCCGACGTGACGGTCAACGAAACGATCGGTGAACAGGAGGGACTCGGGAGAGTTGCTCATGGACCCGAACCCTAGCAAGAATCGGCGTTTTTCACCAGCCCTCTCGAAAGGGCCGACTGTCCTCGCTTTTCGCGCGTCCACCGGCGGTCAAGAAAATTTTTCGGATTTTTCGCTCGTCCGAATTGCCCAGAAACTGAGCAAGAAAAAAATATTTAATCGACTCGTTGACTACCGGAACCCTGGTTCTTATATTGCGGCGCATGTCAGGCATTGATCAGAGCACCAAGCTTTTCAACACGGCGATCATCGCAACGAAAATTCCGAAGCTCTCAAACTACTCCGCAAAACTCAGCGAGCTCGTCCAGGGAAAGGCCTTTCATGCCATTCTCACCGCGATCCGCGAATATGCCGAGCAGACGGGCGTGACCGAAGAGCAGGCGGCCGAAGAGATCGTGCAGACGTTTCGCGACATCGATCGCGTCTGGGATGATTACATCTTCCAGGAAGGCCTCGACAAGCTGAAGGGCCATCTCAGCAACTGAGCGGCCAAAGTCGAGCTAAACGCGCTTGCGCGCGTCATGTCTTGAGGACGAACTCCCACTCGATCTTCACCGTGCCTTCGGCGTCCATCAGGCCCTGCGGCGGGTTCGGGAACGGGCCGGCCTTGTTGAAGGCGTCGATCGCGGCCTGATCCAGGTCGAGCATCCCCGACGTTCCGTCCACGAGAATGCGCGTGATCGTCCCGTCCTTGGCCATCACGACGGTGAGCTTCGTCGAATGCTCCTGTTCGGCGGCGAGCCTGCGCCCGCGGTCGAACATCGTACGCAGCCGCTCACGCAATCCGGGCTCCCAGTACTGCTCCAGCTGTTTGCGCACGCGCTGGTAAAAAGAGAAGTAGGCGTACTCGCGCGTGTTGAGCAGCGTCTGCGCGCCCTGCTGCGTGTCCTTGAGGTAGTCGCTCGTCGAGGCCATGGCGCCCGGGCCCAGGTTTCCCATGGGTTTATAATCCATCTTCACGCCGAGGTGGCCCAGCGCGAGGTCTTTCGGCTGCTGCTGCGCCTGAACCTTGCCGCTCTGGCCGCCGATCTTGGCTTCCTTGAAGGGCGCCGTGTTGGCCGCGCGCGTTTCACGCTCGACGACCTGGTTCTGCTGGCTGAGATATTTCGTCTTGGGCGTTTCGTCGGTCTTTTTCGCCGGCGAGCTCTCGACGATCTGTCCCTTGAGCTTGTCCATCTGCTCCTTGGTCAGCGGCACCACCTCGACGTCGACCGCGGCGTTCGCCGCGTCGTTGACGGAGGGGCGCGCGTCCCATTGACGGGAGAGCACGAACATCACGCACATGTGGATTAGAAGAGAGAGAAGGACAAACCACAGGGTGCGACTTTTGTAATCCAATTCCATTTGGCCTACACCGGTCACCAGACACCTCTTAATGAAGTATATCGGCAAACAGGCGCGGAATTGCAGATCTTCGAAAAATTTTTTTACGGGACGGCCGACAATCACCGTCGGA
>JACQAX010000226.1 GCA_016194795.1 Deltaproteobacteria bacterium
TCCTGATCATGACGTCGAACCTCGGCACCAGCTTGATCGGCAAGCGCGCGAGCCCGGGCTTCCTCGTGGAGTCCGACGAGTCATCCTACGACCGGATGAAGGACAAGGTCATGGAGGAGCTCAAGCGGGCGTTCCGGCCCGAGTTCATCAACCGAATCGACGAGACCGTCGTCTTCCACTCGCTGTCGATGGAGCACATCAAAGAGATCATCCGGCTCATGATTCACCGCATCAACAAGCAGCTCATCGAGAAAGGCATCGAGCTCGTGCTGACGCCATCCGCGGAGTCCACGCTCGTCGAGAAGGGCTACGACCAAACGTACGGCGCTCGCCAGCTGCGCCGGACGATCCAGAAGCACATCGAAGACCCTCTCGCGGAGGCCATCGTGCGCGGGCAGATCCCGGAGAGCGCGCGCATCGAGGTCGACGTCGAAGGCGGGAACTTCGTGTTCCGCGAGGCGCGCCCGGCCGAGGCGCCTCTCGAGCTTGCTGAGCACTAAGAGCGCGGTTCGGCGAGCCTGAGGGCCCGGTGACCATCGTGGGGAGAGTCCGTCTCTCCATTTTTTTTGCGTTCCTGGCGCTGTCCGCCGCCGTCACCACGGCTCTCGCGCAGCAACCGCAGGTGCCCATCATCGTCAAGGAGCTGACCGTCGAGGGCAATCGGCGTGTCCAGGAAGCCATCATCCTGGGGCGCATCGAGACCAAGATCGGCTCGATCTTCAACTCCGGCCAGCTGAGTGAGGATCTCCGCAACGTGTTCTCTCTCGGCTTCTTCGACGACGTCCAGCTCAAGATCGAGGACTTCGAGGGGGGCGTCAAAATCGTCTTCGTCGTCGTCGAGCGGCCGTTCATCCGCGACCTGGAGTTCACGGGCAACAAGAAGCTCAGTACCTCCGACCTTCAGGAGAAGATCGATCTCAAGCTGGGCAGTGTCTACAATCCCGTCGAGGTTCAGAAGGCCCGACAGAAGCTCGTCGATGCGTACGAGGAAGACGGCTACTTCGAGGTCCAGATCACGCCTGACGTGGAGAAATTCGCCGACGGAGACGTGAAAGTCGTCTTCAGCATCAACGAAGGGCGTCGTATCAGCATCGAGCGTATCGTCTTCAAGGGCAACAAAGGACTCACCGACCGACAGCTCAAGGGCGCCCTTGCCACGCACGAACGCGAGTACTTCATCCTCCGGGGCACGCTGCAGCGCCAGAAGCTCGATGAGGACGTCGAGCGGCTCCTGCAGATCTACAACGACCACGGCTTCATCCAGGCCCGCGTCGACTCGTACGATGTCTCGGTCGATCGCGAGAAAGCCCGCGTGACCCTGACGTTCAACGTGGTGGAAGGCCCGCAGTACCGCATCGAGGACATCAAGATCTCGGGTGCGACGCTGCTGCCCGAAAGCGAGATCCGCCGGGTCCTCACCCTCAAGGCCGGTGACGTCTTCTCGCGCGCCAAGCTGCGCGAGAGCGTGCGAGTGATCGGCGATCTCTACAGCAACATCGGCCGCGCCTCCGCCGATATCAATCCGAAGACGGAGCCCACGCCGGCCACGGCGAAGCTCGTCTTGTATCTGGACGTCGTCGAGGGCCCCGAGGTCTACGTCGAGCGCATCAACATCAGTGGCAACCTCCGGTCACAGGACAAGATCCTGCGCCGCGAGATCCCCATGGTGGAAGGCGATCTCTTCACCCTCCAGAAGCTGAACGCGGCACGCCAGCGCCTGGTCAACCTGGGCTACTTCGACAAGGTCGACGCCTCGAGCGCGCCGGGCTCGGACAAGAGCAAGGTCATCGTCAACATCGACGTGACCGAGCGGCCGACCGGCATCTTCAGCGTCGGTGGCGGCTTCTCGTCGGCGGACGGGCTGATCGGTACGGTCGACCTCTCGCAGAACAACTTCCTCGGTCGTGGCTGGCAGGCGTCGCTTCGCATTCGCGCCGGCGCCACGAGCCAGCAGGGGACCATCAGTTTCACGGAGCCCTGGCTCTTCGATCGGCCGCTCTCGGCCGGTACCGACATCTACTCCTTGAAGCGGATCTATTCCAACTACAACTACGATGCCGTGGGCGGTGGCCTCCGCCTGAGTCACCCGTTCTGGGATTACTGGCGCTGGCAGACGGGGTATCGCCTGACGCGCGACACGATCAGCCACCTCCGAGTACCTGGAGAGCTCTCGGATGCGCTGCGTGACCAGGAAGGCTCCCACATCACGTCGGCCGTCACCCTTGGTGTCGTTCGCGACAGCCGCGACAACTTTGCCGCGCCGACGCGCGGGGGGCAGTTCGCGATCTCGAACGATTTCGCCGGCGTCGGCGGCGACTCCAAGTTCAACAAGACCAGCACGTCGCTCACCCGTTTCGTTCCGATCTGGTTCGATCACATCCTGTCCGGGCGTATCGAGGGAGCCTACGCGTTCGGGTGGGCGGATGAGCCCTTGCCGCTGTTCGAACGCTACTATCTTGGTGGTCCGAACACGCTCCGCGGCTTCAGGTTTCGGACGGTGTCGCCGGTGGACGAGACCGGAACGCGCGTCGGTGGTACCAGCGAGATCCTCGGTAACGGGGCATACATCATTCCGCTGCCGTTCGGCATTCGCATCGCCGCGTTCTACGATGTCGGCAACGTGTATGGCTTCACGACGAAGTTCGACATCACGAGCTTGCGCCATTCGGCGGGTGGCGGCATCCGGTGGATGTCTCCGTTCGGACCGCTGCGTCTGGATTACGGCGTAAAGTTGGACCGCAAACCGGGAGAAGATTTCGGCGCGTTCCAGTTCTCGGTGGGCTCACCGTTCTAAGGGGGGTTGCATGAGGAGTTCAGTCGTTGCCGTTTCGATCGTGGCGCTCGCTCTGCTCACATCCGGTTCGGCCGCCCTGGCCCAGGCGCCAGCAGCACCGGCGGCGCCCGCGCCGACGCGGATCGGCTTCGTCGACGTCCAGCGGGTCCTCGCGCGCGCCTCGGCCGGCGTATCCGCACGAGAGCAGCTGGAAAAAGACAAGGCCGCCATGCAGAAGGATATGGACGGCCGCCGCGTCGAGCTCGAAAAGCTCCGTGAAGAGCTCGAGAAGAAGGGGCCGCTGATGACCGCGGACGCCCGGCGCGACAAGCAGGAAGGGTTCGAGCGCCGGCGCCGTGACGCGGCCCGGGCGGCGGACGACTTCCAGAAGGAGCTGGAGCGCAAGGAGCAGCTGCTGCTGCAGAAGGTGCTCCAGGATCTCTCCGGCGTCATCGAAAGGGTCGGTAAACAGCGGGGCTACTACATGGTCGTCGAAAAACGCGGCGCCGTCGTCCTCTACGCCGCGGCCGAAGCCGACCTCACCGACGAGATCATCCGCGCTTACGACCAGGAGCTGGCGTCCAAGGGAAAGAAGTAGGGCCGATGGGCGGAGGGACCGCCTTCACACTCGGCCAGCTCGCCGAGGCGCTCCAGGCCACCCTCGACGGTGATGCCGCCAGCACCGTCACCGGCGTCGCGACCCTCGAGAACGCCGGCCCGGACGACATCTCATTCCTGACGAGCCCGCGGTATCACGACGCCGCGCTGCGCTCGAAGGCGGGCGCGTTCCTCGCGCCCCCGAATGTCACCGATCTTCCGGCCGCCGTGCTCCACTGCCGGGCCCCGCGCGAAGCGCTCGCGCGGCTGCTCGCGAT
>JACQAX010000227.1 GCA_016194795.1 Deltaproteobacteria bacterium
GCCCCCCGTGGCATTTTCGTAGACGGCTCCCGGAGCTTGCCGCGCGTATGCCTGGCTGAATGCGACGGCTCCCGTGGCGAGGTCGCGCTTGAGGGTGAGAAACACCGGCTCGTGCAGCCCCATCTCGAGCCGGTAGAAAAGAAACGGGTTCGCCGGAGGCGGATCCGGATGGAGCACCCGGGTCAGCACTCCGTAAAGGTTCCAGAACGACGGCGGCGGCTTCTTGAAAACGGCGGCGGGCGGTGGCGCAGGCGGCAGCGGATGAAAATAAGCGTCCTCGGCCGCGTAGGCGTAAAAGCCCTCCTTGCCCTGCCTCGACGCGAAGATCAGCGCGGCGTCGACGACGCCGCTGCGAAAATACGTGGCCTTCCCCTTCGAGCATTCGCCGACGAGGCGCAGGCATTCGAGGTAGGCCTTGTAGGGCTCGGCGGCACGCGCTGTCGCGAGCTAAAGCAGCAGGAGAAGCATCAGCGCATATTTTACTTCGCGGACGGCCAATAGGTCGAGAGCGGGGTTTCGCCCCCGACGGTGATCTCGGGTATCCGGATCGTCGGCTGCGCGTCGGTGACCGGAGCGCCCTGCCCGTCCTTGCCGCAGGTGCCCATGGCGTAGCCGAGGTCGGTGCCCACGCGATCGACCCGTCTCATGATGTCGGGGCCGTTGCCCGTCAAGGTGGCGCCCTTTACCGGGGGCCCCATCTCGCCGTCTATAATGAGGTACCCTTCAGTGACCGCGAAGACGAAATCGCCGGTAACCGTATTCACCTGCCCGCCGCCCATCGACTTCACGTACAGTCCCATCTTCGTGTTGCCGAGGATGTCCTCGGGACGGTCGCGCCCACGCTCGATGTAGGTGTTCGTCATGCGGACGATCGGCTTATGGCGGTAGCTTTCGCGACGGCCGTTACCGGTGAGCGGAACACCGAACTTGATGTGGCTGAGGCGGTCGGCCATGTACGCTTTTAAGATGCCCTTGTCGATGAGGACGTTCTTGCGCGAGGCCGTGCCCTCGTCGTCGACGCTGAAGCTTCCGCGCTTGGCGGGAATGGTTCCGTCGTCGACGATCGTGATGAGTGGGCTGGCGACCTGCTCGCCGAGCTTGTTGCCGTATACCGAAAGGCCGTTGCACGCTAGGTCGGCCTCCAGGCCGTGACCGACCGCCTCGTGTACCATCGTGCCGCCGGCCTCGGCTGCTAGCACCACGGGCATCGTCCCGGAAGGCGCCGGTTTCGCCGAAAGCAGCACGTCGAGACGGCGTGCGGCCTCGCCGGCGATCGACTCGGGCGAGTGCTCGTCGAAGAGCTCCAGGCCGCTGAAGCCGCCTTGCACCTCATAAGAGGTCTGCGTCTGGCCGTCGCGTTCGCCCACGACCTCGGTATAGAACGTGAGGTACTGCTTCTCGTCGGTGGCGAGCTGGCCGAGCGAGTTGGCGATCTCGATTTTGCGCAGGGTTTCGACATAGCCGGCCGTCACCTGCTTGATGTCCTTGCTGGCCTTCCACGCGGCGCCATTGGCACGATCGACGTAGCCGAGCTTCTGTTTCAAAGTCAGGCCCATCGGATCCTTCTCGATCTTATACGAGAAGGACGGCTTCACCTTCGTGAACGCGATCGCGCCGCCGCCGGCGAGTTTCCCGGCCACGACCTTGCTCAACGTCTCGGCGAGCTCGAGCAGACCGGCCTGGGTCAGCTCGGTCGTATAGCCATAGACCGACTGCGTCCCATAGATGACGCGCAGGCCGACGCCGGAGTCGATACCGGAGCTGATGCGGTCAAGTCTCCGATCTTCATAGAAAAGCTGGTTCGACGTGGTGTTCTCGTAGAACGCCTCCGCGAACTCTCCGCCGTTCTGTAGCGCACGTTTGAAAACCTGGTCCAGATTCAAAGCGGTCAGCATTTAGGATTCTCCGGGAGGAATTTCGAGCACGGGAAACTTCTTTCTCAATCCATTCAACACGGTCTCGAGGTCGGCGGCAAAGCCCGGCGCGACATGGAGCTCGAGCTCCCGGTAATCCTGGCCGGGCGCATCGGGCAGCGTCGTGAAGCTGGTCATACCGTCCAGGCTCTCAAGGATAGCATAAACGAACGCCGCGTCCCGGCGGTGCACGCGAATAATCCTCGTTATGAAAGTGCTCTCGGAGCCGGTCATAATTGCCCGGTATATACGGGTTTCGCTTTGACACGCAAGGGGACCGATTTATCCTTATATTATGCAAAAGTGGACTCGGCACTCGGTCGTCGTAGCCGTCATCGCAGTCGGGGCATTCGGAGCCTTCGGATGCAGCGGGCGCAGAGTCGATATGGAATCGAACGCGGCCGCCAGCTCGGAAAAAGAAACGCACGACCCGAAAGAGGCGCGCATCGAAAGCCTTACTTCTTCGCTTTCGCGCGCGCAGTCGAAGATCGAAGAGCTCGACGCGAAACTTTCGGCGCTCTCCGACAAGGTTGATGCGACGCGTATCAGCGTCGACAATATTTCGGGAAACAAGCCGCTGAAAACGGAATCGGTCGGCTCCGCGCGGGAAGAGAGCAAAGCGGAGGTCGAGGCCGAGAGAGCCGCGGTCCACGCGCGAATCGCCTCGAAGAAAGCCGTCGCCACCATGGACAGCGCGCTCGGCGAGTTCAATCGCGCGATGTCGACTTTCAAGGCGGGCAAATACACCGACGCGGTCCTCGCCTTCAACCACTTCACCGAGCAGTATCCCGAGCACGTGATGGCGGGCTCGGCGCAATTTTACGCGGGCGAATCGTATTTCATGATGAGCGAGTACAAGCTTGCCCTCAACGAGTTCCAGAAAGTGACGACCTCGTTCTCGAGCAGCCCGCGCGTCTCGTCGGCGCTGGTGCGGATGTCGCATTGCTACGACGCGATCGGCAACACCGGCGAAGCGGCCCGGACGATGGCGCTCGCGCGCGACCTCTACGAGGGCAACCCGTCGCTCGACTGGCCCGCGCCCGCCGGAAAGAAGACCGGAAAGCCCACGGCGCCCGTCGGACACTCGAGCGCGCCGACCGGCATCGAGCAGAAACCCGTCGCTCACGCCGCGGCCAAGCCCCAGCTTGACGCGGCTCCGATGGAGCCCAAGTCCCAGGACGATTCGAAGATCGACGACGTCGAAGCCAAGGAATAGCCAAGGAACGAAGGATTGAATGGATTCAATCGTGCGTAAAAAACACCTCCTCGTGATCGCGGGCCTCGCCACGCTGGCCGCCGCGCCGTCCGTCGCGCTCGCGATCTCGGCGGGAAAAGAGGAGCAGAAGCTCATCGAGATCTCCAAGTTCCTCAAGCCGATGGCCGACAGCCAGTGGAACGAGATCGCCGGCTCCAAGGTGAGCGACACGTACGAGATCGCCAAGGGCGACACGCTGTGGGACATCAGCAAGCGCCTCTTCGGCAACGCCTTCTACTGGCCCAAGGTCTGGTCGTTCAACTCGGGAATCAACAACCCCCACGTCGTCGAGCCCGGGCAGAAGCTCGCCTTCACGGCGGGCACCTCGGAGTCGACGCCGAAGCTCGCGCCGTCCACGGCGCCCGAATCCGCCGCGCCTCCCACGAGCGCCAGGCTCGCCAATGCCGGCACGCCGCCCGCGCCGCGCGAGGGTGAGCACGAATACGACCGCATCTCGCCCGAGCTCTGGACGAAACCCAAGCCGGCGGCCGAGACCAAGAACTACGACGAGTTCGGCATCGACAAGGACATCAAGATCGACATCCCGGCGCGCTTCACCTTCCGCGTGCCCCTCATCGCCAACGACACGACCGTCCCGTACCTCGGTGAGATCGTATCCACGCGGCGCGAGGGCCTGGGCCTCTCGCAGCACGAGACGGTGTTCCTCAAGTCCAACAGCCAGGACCTGCAAGTCGGCAGCTCCTACACCGTGTTTGGCGAGCCGGAATTCGCGCGCGAGCGCAAATCGGACCGCTCCGGGTACATTTACCGCTCGATCGGCGAGGTGAAGATCGTCGGCGTGCGCGACGAGCTTTACGTCGGCGTCATCACCACGTCGTACGACGTCGTCCTGCGCGGCATGAAGGTTTATCCGCTGCTCCCCCTCATCAGCGACCTGAAGCCGCTCCCGGCGCGCACGGCGCTCGAGGCGCTCGTCGTGACCAACACCGCGA
>JACQAX010000303.1 GCA_016194795.1 Deltaproteobacteria bacterium
AACCGCAACTTTCCCGCGCGCAACGACACCAATCCCGAGACGAACGCCTTTATCGGCAGCCCCGAGATCGTCGTGGCCTACGCGCTCGCCGGACGCCTCGACATCGACCCGACGAAGCAGGAGATCACGACCAGGGACGGCAAGAAGCTCAAGCTCCAGCCGCCCGAGACCGCCGACGAGCTTCCGCGCAAGGGCTTCGTCTCGACGCGCGAGGGTTACATCGCTCCGGCGGCCGACGGCTCGAAGGTCGAGATCGAAGTCTCGCCGAAGTCCGAGCGCCTGCAGCTCCTGAAGCCGTTCGCGCCCTGGGACGGAAAAGATTTCTCCGACATGCCTCTGCTGCTCAAGGCCAAGGGCAAATGCACGACCGACCACATCTCGGCGGCCGGCCCGTGGCTCAAGTTCCGCGGCCATCTCGACAACATCTCCAACAACATGTTCATCGGCGCGATCAACGCGTTCACGGGCAAGGCCGGCGTGACCTTGAACGAGCTGACGAACAAGAACGACGAGTCGATTCCGGCCGTCGCCCGCGAGTATAAGGCCAAGGGCCTGCGCTGGGTCGTGGTCGGCGACGAGAACTACGGCGAAGGCTCGAGCCGCGAGCACGCCGCGATGAGCCCGCGCTTCCTGGGCGCGGCCGCGATCATCACGCGCTCGTTCGCGCGCATCCACGAGACGAACTTGAAGAAACAGGGTCTGCTTCCGCTCAACTTCGTCGAGCCGGCCGACTACGACAAGGTTCAGGAAGGCGATCGCGTCTCGCTCAAGGGCGTGACGACGCTTGCGCCGGGAAGCATCCTGGAAGCCACCTTCAAGCACACCGACGGCAAGTCGGACGTCATCAAGCTCAAGCACACGATGACCGCCGAGCAGATCGAGTGGTTCAAGGCGGGATCGGCGCTCGCGGCCAACAAGAAATGATCTGTAAGGGCTCGCTCGTCGGATTCGCGCTCGCGTGCGCGGCGGTCGCCGCCGGGTGCGCCAAGCCCGTGCGTCCCGATCCCACGGCTCAGGAGTGGGAGCACGCCGTCGACGAAGCGCCGACGGCGCGGCCACGGCTCGCGCCGGAGCTCGCCGACCCGAAGCTGGGCGCGCCCGGCGACGGCGCGCATCTCGGTCGCGAGGAGCTGGCTCGCGACCAGGGGGTGGCGGTCTTCACCTGGAGCTCATCGGGGCCCGGCGTGCGCTACACCCTTGAGATCGCCGATGACCCCGGCTTCACCCGGCTCGTGTTCGTGAAGCAGGATATCCCGCGCAACTCGTATGCGTATCGCCGGCTGCGCGACGGCCGGTATTTCTGGCGAGTGCGCACCGAGGGCGGGCGGGTCAGCAACGTCCAGGTTTTTTCCGTCGGGGGATGACCGGTACGGTGGGTTTTAAAAATAAGTTTTGTGCGGCAGCTCGTGGTGCCGCCGGCACGAAGGCGCGTTCGGAATGCACCGCAGCTCGAGCTCGCTCAGCCGACCCCACTCGTCGCGCGTGCGCAGCTTCAGGATCGGCTTGTAGTCGACGAGGTCTTTGGAGTCCTTGTCGAGCTTGAAGACGTAGTAGGGATCGCGTTCGCGTTCGGCCTTCATGCCGCTGTAGGCCCAGCGGGCGTCATCGCTGCGCTTGAAATGGAAGTACAGGAAGTTGTCGTGCAGGTCCTCGTCGCAGCTCAGGCCCACGTAGAGATGAGAGCCGTCGAGGCTCTCCTGCGAGTCGGTGGGGGGCTGGAGCGCGAAGTCGGCGCAGGAGCGGTGCCGCATCACGAAGGGCTTGGCCTCCGGAACGCTGAGCACGAGCGTCGCGCGCTGGACGCCCGTCGACGAAGCGAACTCGAGGTCGACGCTGGCGAGCTCGGAGTGGAGGCGCGCGACGACGTGGCGCAGGCGTGGGTCGCCGGTGGCGTGGGCGCTCGGGTCAAGGTCGGCGCTCACGACCTCGCCGCTCGTGCCGCGGCTCGAGACGAGCCTCCAGTCGGGCGGCAGCGCCCGCGTGTCGAAGAGCACCTCGATGTACGGCGTGCCCCACGGCAGCGAGGCGTCTTCGGGCTCGAGTGGCGACTTTCGTTTCTGAGGAGGCGCGTTCAGCCACCTCCACGCCGAGCGGACGCCGCCCCCGCGCTGGCGCTCGTAGTTTCCCTGTTGATCGACCCAATGGGCAACGACTGCCGGGGCGGAGGGCAAACGCCCCGCGATCGGGACCTCGGGCGGAAGGGTGGGCTCGACGGCGTAGGCGGCGAAGCCGAGAAGAAGGGGAAGCAGCACCCCTTCAGTCTGACAGACCGCGGAAATTATTGCCAGCTTGGCATTTTGTCTCAGGTAAACCGTCGCGCGCGCCGAAAAACTACCTAGGAGACCCCCGGTTTCGGGGATGCCTATTTATGATGAACACCCGCGTACTGATGATTCTGGGACTCGTGCTTGCAGGCCTCTGCCTGGTGCGCGTGTTCTCGGTTGCGGCTTCGGAAAGAGGCGGCGACGTCGAGGTCTACTCGGCCACCGAGAACGGCGGTGACGATGGGAGCGACAGCCGCTCGAGCGCCGCTGACGACGACCACGCCGAGATCCGCCTGAGCAGCCCCGAGGAATCGGCGGCGCGCGTCGACAACGCCGAAGGGTATGAGCAGGTGCCGGGTGCCGAGCGCCAGCGCCAGCGCGACGTGGCCGAGAACTCGCTGATCGTTCCGCGCAAGGTCGGCCGCAAGATCGCTTCGGCTCCCGAGGGGGGCGCAAGCCAGCCGGCGCAGCAGCTCGAGCAGAGCCCGGTCGAGGTTCGCCCCGAAGCCGCTCCGCCGACGGCCGCCCCGCTGCGGGCCGAGGTGATCGAGCCGAAACCGTTCACCGCCGCCGACGCCAAGGCCCGCTCGAGCGAGAGCCGCGGCGAGAGCATCGTCGCGTCGAACAAGCCGCTCGGCCGCCCGGCCTTCGGCATCCATTCCGAGCCCGAGCCCGAGACGAGGGTCGAGCCGCCGGTGCCGGCGAGCGCGATGGCGTCGCGCGCGGGCGTGCAGGAGCTCAGCGTGATCGTGAGCGACTACGGCTACTTTCCGAACCGCATTTTCGTCACGCAGAACGTTCCCGTGAAGATCTATCTGAGCACGCCGTCGAAGGCCACGATGTGCTTCATGCTCGACACCTGGAGCGTGAAAAAAGGCGTGCTGCCCGGAAAAGTCGAGGAAGTCTCGTTCACGCCCGACACCCCGGGCGACTACCGGTTTTACTGCCCCGTGAAGTCGATCGAAGGCAAGATCACCGTGCGCGAAGCGCCGACGGCCCAGCCGGCGGCGCGCGGCG
>JACQAX010000295.1 GCA_016194795.1 Deltaproteobacteria bacterium
AGCACGCCGAGCTCGGCGCAGCCCTGGTTGTCCCCGCCGTCGCACGCCTTCTTGAAGTGAGGAATCGCATCGGCGTTCTTACCCTCTTCCCGCAGCAGCACGCCTTGGTTCTTGCAGCCCCCCGCGTCGCCGCCGTCGCAGGCTTTCTGGAAAAACTTCTTCGCCTCGACCTTGTTGCCTTCTCGCGCGGCCGTGAACCCGAGATTCGAGCAGCCCATCATGTTTCCGCCGTCGCACGCCTTCTTCCAGAAGCTCGCGGCTTCGGCCTTGTTTCCCGCATCGTGCGCCAGCATGCCCAGGTTCTGGCAGCTGAGCGCGAGCCCGCCATTGCACGAAATCGTATAGAGCCGCTTGGCCTCGGCAAGGTTTCCAGCCTCGGTCTCGAGCGAGCCGAGGTTGTGGCAGCCTTTCGGCTCGCGGCCATCGCAGGCTTTTTTATAGAGCGGCTTCGCTTTCGCTTTGTCGTCGTGTTTCTCCAGGAAGGCTCCGTACTCGAAGCAGTTCTTCATGTTGCCTTGCTCGCAAGAAGCCGCCGCGTCGACCACTTCCAGCATGACGCACGCGTCCTTATGCCCGGCATCGCAGGCCTTCTTGAACGACGGCTTGGCTTCAGCGAAGTTGCCCGCGTCCTTCGCGTAGATGCCCTGGTTGTAGCAAGCCGAGGCGAACCCGCCGTCGCAGGCTTTTTTCAGCACGCGCGCCGACTCCGTCTTGTTTCCCGCCTCCAGCTCCACCACGCCTAGAATCGAGCAGCCGTTGAGGTTGGAACCATCGCAGGCCTTCTTCAGAACGCGCTCGGCCTCTGGCTTGTTGCCGGCCGCTCTCATCAAAATGCCGTAGCCGGAGCAGCTGTCGAGGTGGCCGCCCTCGCACGCCTTCTTCCAGAGGCGCGCCGCTTCGGTGTTGTCGCCCGCCTTTTGCTTATCGATTCCAAGATTGTAGCAGGCGCTCAGGTTCCCCTCTTCGCACGTTGCGGCGAAAGACGATTCGATCGGGAGGAGAAGAAGAAGGAGGAGGATCGGAAGAGAATGTTTCATTTCGAAACATCCTACCTTATCGCCGCCGTTTCTTGAAGCGCGCATAGAGCGAGCCGTTGCTCACGAACGACTCGTCGCGAAAGCGGCAGAAGCCGCGCTCGTTTCCCCGGGCGTCGAGACCGACGACGGAAAGCGCGCCTAGCGCGCGACAGAGCAGCGCGCCGGGGTTGCGGTCGTCGTTCGAGGCGATCGACACTCCCTCGAAGGAACGCGCGGCCTCGCACGCGCGGCAAGAGCACTTTTTCGCGACCGCCACGCAGCCGCTGCTCACGGTCAGGCCCTCGGCTTCCACGAAGCGGATCTCCTTGCCGTCGATCCGGTAGGTCGCGCCGGAGCCGGGATCGGCTGCGAAACACGCGACCAACGAGAGCAGCGAGACCAGCGTGGCGCTCACTTGGCCTCCGGCGGTTTGGGCTCGACGATGTATTGGAGCGCGTAGGTGTTGTGGGCGAGCGCCTCGTCGTCGATCCACAGGCTGCCGTCCTTGCAGTCCCAGAGATTCGAGTAATAGCCCTCGCAGTCGGTGCCCCATTCGTTGCGGACGCGAAGCTGGCAGCGCTTCGGGTCGTCGGGGTCGACGCGCCGGCCGGTGATGAGCGCGACGTGCCGGCTGTGGTCGCAAAGCTTCGTCAGCGCGCCGGCATCGTGGTCGACGCCTTTGGGCGCGTCGTCGTCTTCCTGGAGCAGCATCGTGCAATGCGAGAACGCGATCGGCTGCGGCTCGGGGAGATCGAGCCGCTCGTGGATGGTTTTCAAAACGTCCGCCAGGGGCCTCTTCGTCATGTTCTCGTTCTTGCACTCGAAGGCGGGCAGGTTCCATTTCGCGAGGCTCGAGTCGGGGCAGGCCTGCGCCACGAGCCCCTGAAGGAAGACGAGAGACTTTTCCTGGTCGAGCAGGTCGGCGATCTTCAGCACTCCGGGAAGGACGCCGTCAGGCGCCATCTCGCGCAGGCAGGCCGCCATGCGCGCGGCCACGGCCTCGCGAAACCCCGCCTTCTCTCCGAGCGCCTTTCCAGCCGCGGCTTTGCGGTAGTCACCGAAGGCCTCGAGGAGCACGTCGTGGTAAGTCTCGTCCATCGCGATGCATTTGTGGGTGATCTGCTCGAGCACCTTGCGGCGATCGCAGCTTCCCTTGTCCTTGAGGTAGTTCACCACGTCGCACGCGTGACCCGAGCCGATGAATGCCTTTCCCTTGTCGAGCCCGCTGCCGATCGCGGCGGCGATCGGGCTCGTGACGTGCTCGGGATCGGCCTTCGACTTCGACAGGCGGTAGGCCATGAAAAGCCCCGTGCCCGCGTACGCGTAGCAGCCGTTGAGCGCGTCCTGGTCGAGCACGGGCACGCGCTCCATCGAGCCGCCCTTGGCGTCCATGTCGACGGCCGCGCACCCGGCGCGCGCGTGGGCGGGCGCCAGGGCCGAGACGAGAACGAGAGCCGCTGCGATTCGGGCCGATCCGATCATCACACTTCAGTTTGCCGCGAAAACCGTTGGCATGCCCCGGGCAGTTTTTTCCCGGTGCTATCGCAGCCGGACGTGCTCGACGGTTTCCGAGTGGAACCGATAGATCCGCCTGATCCAGCCTTCGAAATAAACGACCTGGCCGCCCCGCACGCTGAAGCGGATCTCGGTGCGCTCGGTGAAATAGTCGCTGCCGTCGCGTGGAACCCATTGGCGGGGGTCGCCCGGCTCGTGGGCCATGCCGTCCCAAAGCATCGCCCAGAGGCCCATTCGCTTGCCCGTCGAGAACCTCGTCTCGGACACGGCCGTGGTGATCGAGTCTTCGCGAGTCACCTCGGTTTTCTCGCCGAGGAAAAAGGTGTGCGCATAGGGGTCGCCGCTCGCCTTGGCCGTCACGCTCAGGTTGTAGGGTTCGTCGAACGGGTGGCCTTCGGCGTTGAGCTCGGTCGTCCCGCCGTCGTGCGAGATCGACAGCTTCGAGCCGCCGTCGGGCGGCGCTTTGCGCGCCAGCTCCGCGACCACGTTCCTCAGCGTCAACGGCACGTAGGCGCCATCCGTCAGGCCTCGCTCGCAGGCGGGCGGGAGAGCCCAGGCCTGAGCGCCGAAAAA
>JACQAX010000296.1 GCA_016194795.1 Deltaproteobacteria bacterium
GCTCGCGCTGCTCGGCAAGGTCGCGCTCGCGACTTCGGGCCTGCTCGTCCTCAATTTTCTCACGCTTTCGCTGCACGCGCGCCTGAGGCAGCTCGCGGTGCTTCGCGCCCTCGGCGCCACGCGCGCGCAGGTTTTCGGCGGCGTGCTCGGCGAGTGCGCCCTCGTCGGCGCGCTCGGATCAGGAGCGGGTGTCGCCCTCGGCGCCTTCGTCGCCAACGCGATGGCGGCCTGGGCTTCGGCCTCGTTTTCGACGCAGTTTCACGAGCCGGTGACGCTCACCCGCGTGGCTCCCGAGCCGCTCACGCTCGCGGGCTGCTTCGCGCTCACGTTCGTTACCGCCCTGCTGGCCGGCGTGTGGCCCGCGTTTCGCGCGGCCCGCGTGACGCCCGTCGCGCTTTTCCGCGCGGGCGCCGGGAGCGGCGATCCGATCCGCCCTCCGCGCACCGGTCGCCCGCTGCTCGACTACGTGCTGCAGGCCGGCTTTCGCCAGCCCTCGCGCTCGTTTCTGGGTATCGCGTGCATGGTCGTGAGCCTCACGGCCGTGGTCACCGTGTCGCTGCTCAACTCGAGCTTCAAAGAGACGCTTCGTGCCCGCATGGAGTACGGCTTCCTGCCCGACGTCGTGCTCATCCCGAAGGGGAGCTCGCGCGTCGACCAGCGCCAACCTTTCCACGAAAGCCTCGTCAAGGAGCTCGAGCGTCTTCCCGGCGTCAAGGGTGCCTACGGGCAGCGCATCGTGCCCTGGACGTATCGTGGCCGGAAAGTCTCGATCCGCAGCTTCGATGACCCGGGAGCCGAGCACGGCTACCGGATGCTCGAGGTCATCGACCGGCCGACGGCCGAGGCGGGGCGCGAGCTGTATACGAGCTCCGATGCGACCGTCGTCGTATCCCAGGCTTTCACGCGCACGTTCGATCAGCGCACCGGCGACCGGCTCGAGCTCGACACGCCGAGCGGCCACGTCTCGGCGCGCGTCGTGGGCGTCATCAACGATTCAACGTCGCCGGTCGGCGCGATCTACCTGTCGCATCCCCGTTACCGCGAGCTCTGGCGCGACCCGCTTCTGAGCGGCATCGGCGTGATGGTGCGCGACGCGGCCCAGGGCGAGGCGGTTCGCCGCGAGATCGTGGCCCGGCTCGGCGACTCGAGAAACCTTTTGGCCCTTTCCAAGGACGAGTGGGTTTCGAACGTCTTCGGCGTCATCGACTCGGCGTTCGCCTACGCGTCGATCCTGGAGCTCGTAACGCTTTTCATCGCGGCCTTCGGCCTCTTCAACTGCGTCTTTCTCAACGTGCTCGATCGCTCGCGCGAGTTCGCGCTGCTTAGGGCGCTCGGAGGCAGCCGGGTCCAGATCTTCAAGCTCGTCCTGGGAGAAACCGCCCTCTACTGCGCCGTCGCCACGCTCCTGTCGGGCCTGCTCGGCGCCTCACTCGTGTATGCATGCACGATGGGCCCCCTGCAGCCGCTGATCGGCTGGATGATCCGGTTCTCGTGGAGCGGCGCCGCGCTTGCGCGCTGTCTCGGAGCGATGGGGCTTGCGACCGTGCTGGCGTCGGCGCTGCCCGGGCACCGCGCGGCCAACGTCGAGCCCGCGCTTGCGATGAGGTGCGACTGAGATGGCTCGCATCGCGATCGCCGGCAGCGGCATCTCAGGATTGGTGGCAGCCAATCGTCTCTCGAAGCAGGGGCATGAGGTCGTCGTTTTCGAGGCCGCCAAGAAAATCGGCGGCCACGTCGACACGCATCGCTTCGCCGAGGTTGACGGTCGGACCGTCGCCGTCGACTCGGGGTTCATCATCTTCAACGACCACACTTACCCGCGCTTCACGGCCCTTTTGCGCGAGCTCGGCGTCGCCGGTCAGAAGACGACGATGGGCTTGAGCGTGCGCGACGATCAGACGGGCTTCGAGTACAACCGGCACACGCTGAGATCGGTCTTCGCGCAGAAGCGCAACGCGCTGAGCCCCGCTTTCTTCAAGATGCTGGGCGAAGCCGCCCGCTTCAACCGCGAGGCGCTGCCCATTGCGGCGGCCACCCCGACGAACGAGACGATCGCCGGGTTTCTCGAGCGCGGCGGCTACTCGAAAAAGTTCCGTGACCACTACGTGTGGCCGATGATCGCCGCCATCTGGTCGCAGCAGGGGAGCGGCATCGCCCAGGTGCCCGTGTATTTCGTCGCGCGGTTTTTCGACAACCACGGCTTTCTGCGCTTCAGCAAGCTCGTCCCTTGGCAGGTGGTGAAGGGAGGCTCGGCAACCTACGTCGAGGCTCTTCGCCGCAAATGCGGGGCGCGCATCGAGACGGGTTGCGCGGTGGTGGCCGTCGCGCGCGGGCCCGACGGTGTCGTGGTCGATACGGCGCGCGGCACCGAGCGTTTCGACTATCTCGTCGTGGCGCTCCATGCCCCCGACGCCCTTCGCGTGCTTCGCGACCCGTCGCCCGCGGAAAGCGCGATTCTCGGCGCCATCCGGTACTCGCCGAATCGCGTCGTCATCCATACCGACGAGAGCATCCTGCCGAGGCGCGAGGCCGCGCGCGCGAGCTGGAACTATCTCGTTCCCGCCGACGGCGGCGATGGCTTCGTCACCTACGACCTGAGCATGCTCCACGGCCACACCGGGTCGAAGCGCTACCTCGTCTCGCTCAATCCGCCGAAACGGCTGATCGCCGGCGAGAAGGTGCTCAAAGTCGTCGACTATGACCATCCGGCGTTCGACCACGGCGCGCTCCTCGCGCAGGGGCGCCGTCAGGAAATTCAAGGCATCAACCGCACCTGGTACGTCGGAGCGTACTGGGGAAACGGTTTTCATGAAGACGGCGTGCGGAGCGCCGAGGATATCGAAGTGAGGGATTTGAAATGAACACCAAAGTACAAGTGCGGCCGGGAATGCTCGTGCCGAGCGGCGTCAGCCATCGGTTCGCGGCCAACCTCTTCCTGCGCGTGCTCGAGCGCCTCGAGCACGGCAAGGTGTTCTGGGCCGACGCGTCGGGCTCGCGTGCTTTCGGGCACGACGGAGGCCTCGTGGCCCAGGTCGAGATCCGCGACCCCTCGTTTTATCGGCGCGTGCTCGTCGGCGGCCCGCTCGAGGCCGCGCGCATGTACATTGAAGGCGGCTGGGACTGCTCGGACCTCACGGCGCTCTTCCGCATCGTGCTCCACAACGAAAGCGTTCGCGCGGGGCTCGGCGCCAAGACGCCCTGGCTCGTTCGCGCGGCCCGCAAGCTCCAGCACCTGCTGAGAAGCAACACGAAGTCGGGAAGCCGCGCCAACATCGGCGCCCATTACGATCTCGGCAACGACCTGTTCAGGCTCTTTCTCGACTCGACTCTCTCGTACTCGAGCGCGTTCTTCGAGCATCCGAACCAGTCGCTCGAGCACGCGTCGCTCGCCAAGCTCGACCGGCTTTGCCGCAAGCTCGAGCTCAACGCGCAGGACCATCTCGTCGAGATCGGCACCGGCTGGGGCGGGCTGGCCATCCACGCCGCCGAAAACTACGGCTGCCGCGTGACGACCACCACGATCTCCAAGGAACAGTACGACCTCGCGGTGGCCCGCATTGCCGAGCGTGGTCTTTCCGACCGCGTTACCGTGCTCCTGAAAGACTACCGCGACCTCGAGGGTCAGTTCAGCAAGCTCGTCTCGGTCGAGATGATCGAGGCGGTGGGCGACAAGTTCCTGCCCGGGTACTTCGCCAAGTGCTCGGACCTTCTCGTCCCGGGCGGCAAGGCCGCGATCCAGGCGATCACCATCCCCGAGCGTCGCATCGAGGCGGCGCGCGCCAACATCGAGTTCTCGCAGGTCTACATCTTTCCGGGCAGCGAGATCCCCACGATCTCGCAGCTCGTCGACGTTCCGGCCCGCCATTCGCGCCTCGACGTGCTCGGCATCGAGGACCTGACTCCGCACTACGCCGAGACGCTCCGCCTGTGGGCGGTGAACTTCGAGCGCAATCTCTCGTTGGTGCGCGCCATCGGCTACAGCGAGGCGTTCACGCGGATGTGGCGCTATTACCTCCATTACTGCGAGGCGGCCTTCCGCGAGCGCCACAACGGCGTCGTACAGGTCGTTTACACCAAGAGATGGGAGCGCGCATGAACTCGAAGCAGCGCTCGCTCCGCAACATCATCGTGATGGTCAGCGTGCACGTCGCGGCGATCCCGGCCTTCTGGTATTTCTCCTGGCGGAACTTCGCCCTGTTCGCGGGTCTCTACCTCGGGACCGTCGTGCTCGGCATCGACTTCTGCTACCATCGCCTGCTCGCGCATCGCGCGCTGAAAGCGCGCCGCCCGGTGCTGCTCGCGACCGCCCCGTTCGGCGTGCTCGCGCTCATGGGGGGGCCGATCTCGTTCGTCGCGACCCATCGGCTGCACCACATCGGGTCCGACACCCCCGATGATCCGCACAACGCGCGCGAAAGCTTCTGGTTCTCGCACTGGGGCTGGCTCTTCCGGCGCGACCCCAAGCTCAGCAACCCCGAGCTTCTGCAGCGAGTGGCGGCCGACGTGGCCGCCGACCCGTATCTCGCGTTTCTCGAGCGCGGCTCGACGCAGGTCGCGCTGCATCTGGCGCTCATGGCCGGGCTCTTCGCCTTCGGCGGCCCGGGCGCGGTGTACTGGGGCATGTTTCTCAGGATCGTCTTCGTTTACCACCTGACGTTTCTCACCAACAGCGCGGGGCACACGTTCGGCTACCGCACCTTCGACCTGCCGGACTGCTCGCGCAACACCTGGTGGATCGGCGCGCTTTCGGGCGGCGAGGCGTGGCAGAACAACCACCATGCGTATCCCAGCGTCGCGAACCTTGGGCACCGCTGGTGGGAAACCGACATGACCTTCTCGTTCATCCGCTTGCTTCGCGCGCTCAGGCTGGTTTCGGGTGTCAGAGTCTATTGCCCCGTGGTAGAAAAGGTGGATGAGCTTCGACACCTCGAGCCTGCTCGCCCTCGCCACGATCGCAGCGACGATCACCTTCATGGTGGCGGACTCGCGCGCAAGCAAGCGCGGTAAGTGGATCTTCAAGCCGCTCGCCTCCGCGCTTTTCGTGGCCACCGGCTTCGCGGCCGGCGCCTGCGACTCTTCGCCCGGCCGGTGGATCGCCGTGGGCCTCGTGCTCGGCGCGATTGGCGACGTGCTGCTCATCCCCGACAACAAAAAAACATTCCTGCTCGGGCTCGGGATTTTTCTTCTGGGACACGTGGCCTACGTCGTCTCATTTCTGGTGATGGGAGCCGACGGCGGGTCGACGGCGATGGCATTGCTTCCGCTCGCGTTCGTCGCGGCCATCGTGTGGCGCTGGTTGAAAGCGCACGTCGAGGCGAAGCTGCGCGTGCCGGTGCTGGCCTACATGGTCGTCATCACGGGAATGGTCGCGCTCTCGTTCGGTGCCTGGCGGGCGGGTGCCTCCTGGCGTTGGTTCGCCGCCGCCGTGTCGTTCTATCTCTCTGATCTTTCCGTCGCGCGCGACCGCTTCGTCTCGCACGGCTTCGTCAATCGCGCGTGGGGCTTGCCGCTCTACTACGGCGCCCAGCTCGCCTTCGCGCTGACGGCCGGCCTTCTCGTGGCGGGCTGAGGCCTCGAAGTTGCAACTCCGCTGACGCATGAGTGGAGGCAAGGACGGCTCGGCCGGGTTCCTCACGACCAAGCTGGATGCGGCGGTCAGGTGGGCGCGAAAGAACTCGCTATGGCCGCTGCCCTTCGGGACTTCGTGCTGCGGCATCGAGATGATGGCGACGCTGGCCGCCGACTACGACATGGCGCGCTTCGGCGCCGAGGTGATTCGCTTCTCGCCGCGCCAGAGCGACCTGCTTATCGTGGCCGGCATCGTGTGCGCGAAGATGGCCCCGGTGCTCAAGACGATCTACGAGCAGATCGCCGAGCCGAAGTGGGTGATGGCGTTCGGCGTCTGCGCGTCGAGCGGCGGCATTTTCAACGTCTATAGCGTGGTGCAAGGCATCGACACGCTCGTGCCCGTCGACGTTTACGTTCCCGGCTGCCCGCCTGCGCCGGAGGCCGTGATCTACGGGCTGATGCAGCTGCAGCGCAAGATCGGCGGGGAGAAGGCCGCATGAACGTCAATACGAAAGTGCGTGGCAACGGCGGAAGCTGGCTCGAGAAGTACGGCGCCGCCTGGGCCGATCAGGTTGGGCGCCTGAAGCAGACGTTCGGGGCCGACGTCGCCGAAACGCTCATGCCCGGGCGCGAGCTCACGGACGTGCCGATCGTCTACGTCACGTTGGGGAAGCTCCTGACGGTTCTTCGTTACGCGAAGACTCAGACGGGTTTCGCGTATTCGTTCCTGGCCGATCTCACCGCGATCGACCTGCGACCCGAAGCGCCGTTGTTCGAGCTCGTGTACAACCTCTTCGCCCCCGCGCATGGCTGGCGGCTGCGAATCAAGGTGCGGATCGCCGAAGGCACCACCGTTCCTTCCGCGGTCAGCCTGTGGAAGGGCGCCAACTGGGCCGAGCGCGAGGTCTTCGACATGTTCGGAATCGCGTTCGCCGACCATCCCGACCTGCGCCGCATTCTCAATGATCCGCGCTTTCAGGGCCATCCGCTTCGCAAGGACTACGATTTCAGGAAGTACCAGATCTTCAACGACGCCGATCCGGTGCTCACGCGCCTGCTGGACGAGGAAAAATGAAGCTTCGAAAACGCCCACCCGAGCTCGAGCCGCCCCAGGAGCCGGAAACGCCGGATCCGGAGCGTGAGCACGAGCGCGAGGACCACCTCAACGACACCCGCCAGTACATCAACATCGGCCCGACGCACCCCGCGATGCACGGCGCCTTCCGCGTAGTGGCCAAGCTCAACGGCGAGCTCGTCGAAAACTCGTACAGCGAGTTCGGCTTCACCCACCGCGGAAAAGAAAAGCTCGGCGAGGTCAAGACCTACCACCAGTGGCTCGTCTACTCGGACCGCCTCAACTATTGCTCGGCGCTCATCAACAACGTCGTCTACGCGATGGCCGTCGAGCGCCTGCTGGGAGTCGAGGTGCCCGAGCGCTGCGTCTGGCTGCGCATGATCTGCTGCGAGCTCTCACGCGTCATCGACCACCTCGTCTGCATCGGCATCAACGCCGTCGACAGCGGCGCGTTCTCCTACTTTCTCTACGGCTTTCACCAGCGCGAGGAGGCCTACACCCTGATCACGAGCTCGACTTCGACGTGCCGATCGGTCGCGACGGCGACGTCTACTCGCGCTACCTCGTGCGCCTCGAGGAGATCCGACAGTCGCTTCGCCTGCTCGAGCAGTGCGCCGGGCGCATCCGTCCGGGCCCGATCTGGAGCGACGACAAGCGCGTCCGCATCCCCGAGAAAGCGCGCCTCGACGTGTCGATGGAGGCGTTGATCCACCACTTCATGTTTTACATGACCGGCTTTCGCGTGCCGCCCGGCGAGGCGTACACCTCGTTCGAGGCGGCCAACGGCGAGCTCGGCTTCTACATCGTGAGCCGGGGCGAGCCGAGGGCGCATCGCCTGCGCATCCGCGGCCCCTCGTTCTGGCATTACCAGGGACTCGATCCCATGATCCGGGGCGAGCTCATGGCCGACCTCGTGCTGACCTATGGCAGCCTCAACATCATTGCCGGCGAGATCGACCGGTAGACCGGACTTTTCGTGTGCTCGGTGCGTCATTTCGTTGAAAAGTTTGTATTTTTTCCCGATCGTTCCTAAGATTCTCTGAGATGACGTTCATTGAGGAAAAATGGAGGCAAGGATTTGCCGACGCGACCGAGCTTCACGGCCGGCACGTGAATCCACAGATGATGCAGGTGTTGCGCATCATCGGCTTCGACAAAAAATACGTGAAGGCGCAAGGCGCTTCCCTCTGGGACGAGCGCGGCGACGAGTACCTCGATTTTCTCGCCGGCTACAGCGTCTTCAACGTCGGGCACAACAACGAGATGCTCGCCGCCACGTTGCGCGAGACGCTCGGCTCGTCGTGGCCTAATCTCGTGCAGATGGACGCGCCACCGCTTTCGGCCAAGCTCGCGAAGGAGCTCTCCGACCGCGATCCCACCGGCCGTCTGCAGTACGCTTACTTCGGAAGCTCGGGCTCGGAAGCCGTCGAGTGCGCGCTGAAGTTCGCGCGGGCGGCCACCGGGCGGCCGCGTCTCCTTTCGTTCGAAGGAGGCTTCCACGGCCTGTCGATGGGCGCGCTCTCGCTCTGCGGGGACGAGTCCTGGCAGGAGGGCTTCGGCCCCTTTCTTCCGGGCTGCTCGACGCTGCCCTACGGCGATCTCGTCGCGCTCGAAAAACAGCTTTCCAGAAAAGACGTCGCCGCGATCATCCTCGAGCCGATCCAGGGTGAGGGCGGCGTGCGCGAGCTTTCGCAGCACCAGTGGAACGAGATCCAGAAGATGTGCCGCAAATACGGCACGCTGCTCATCCTCGACGAGATCCAGACCGGGATGGGCCGCACCGGCGAGTTCTTCGCGTTCGAGCACTGGAACCTCGAGCCCGATCTCGTGTGCCTGTCCAAGGCTTTGACCAACGGCATGGTGCCGTGCTCGGTGACGCTCGGGACGAAAAAAGTTTTCGAAGCCGTCTTCAACCGCCTCGACCGCTGTGTCGTGCACTCGTCGACCTTCAGCGAGAACAACCTCGCGATGGCCGCCGCGCTCGCCGTGCTCGACCAGCTCGAGACGCGCCAGCTCGTCGCGCGCTCGGCCGCTTTGGGCGAGCTCGTGCGCATGAAGCTCAAAGCCGCGCTGAAGGATTTCGATCTCGTCAAAGACGTCCGCGGCCGCGGCCTCATGTTCGCGGTCGAGTTCGGCGATCCCAAGAGCATGAAGCTCAAGATGGCCTGGTCGCTCGTGCAGAAGGCGAACAAAGGGTTGTTCGGCCAGATGATCACGATGCCGCTGCTCACCGAGCAGCGCATCCTCACGCAGGTCGCAGGCCACAACCTCAACGTGCTGAAGCTTTCGCCGCCGCTCGTGGTGAACGAGGCGCAGCTCGATCGTTTCGTCACGTCGCTGACCGAAGTCGTGAAAGAGTGCCACCGGTTTCCGGGCGGGCTCTGGGATTTCGGCTTGGGGCTCGCGAAACGCGCGATCCTGCCGGCGTCGCTCAGCCCGTAACGATGCCTTCGCGGGTCCATTCGGCGATGGTCGGGCTCCAGCCGCGCGCGCGCAGCTGATCGCTCACGAGCTGCGTGCTCGCGCTCTCGGTGAGCAGCAGCACGCAGTCGCCGCCTTGGGCGCCGCTGCCTTTCGCGCCGAGCACGCCGGGCCATGCCTGAATGGCCTCGAGCTCGGCGGTGAAATCAGCGGGCGCAAGTCCGCCGCGCGAGAGCGACGCCTGGTAAGCGTTGAGAGCCGAGCCGAGCAGCCGCGCGTTGCCCGTCTCCCACGCTTCGATGGCGCCGGCGGTGAGCTCGTCGAGGTGCCTGAGCACGTCGCGG
Source organism: Deltaproteobacteria bacterium (assembly GCA_016194795.1). GTDB lineage: Bacteria > Bdellovibrionota > UBA1018 > UBA1018 > UBA923 > JACQAX01. The sequence continues at coordinate 9,409 of JACQAX010000296.1, forward strand.
AAGTCGCCCGGAAACCCGCGCTCCTCGAGGCTCTTGAGATGCTCGTGCGTCTTGGCCTTGCGGCCCGTGTACGCGAGGATGAAATCGGTGCCGTCTTTCCACGCCGGCAGCGCGCGGGTCATGAACGGGCTGTTGCGCGCCACGAGCGGGCCACCGAGCCACTGCGCGACCACGTCGATGCCCGAGGGCCGAAGGCCTTGGGTGGCGCCGACGGTGCGCCAGTAGAGATCGAGGATCTCCTGCGCGCCAGGTATCGAGAGCCCCTGCAATTTATGGACGGTGGCGACCGCCAGAAGAAACTGCGCCGACGACGAGCCGACTCCGATGGGCGTGGCGTACGGGTCGATCCAGGTGAGCTTCCACGCTTCGAGGAGATCCAGGTGCTCGCGAAGGTAGAGGCCGGCGGGCGAGGCTTCGGCGAACGGAATCAGCTCGATCGTGTCCGAGGGCGCGACTTCGAGGGCGAAACGCGGAGCGACCGTGGAGACGAGCGCGGGCCCGCCTTCGATGCAGGCGTACTCGCCGGTGATGAAAACCTTACCCGCGCAGCTGAGCCGCATCTTCGAGGGCCGCCGCTTGCGCGAGGCGGATCTGCTCGAGGAGCTCTTTGGCGCGCGAGAGGGTGATGCGCGCTTCCTGGCGAAGCTTCTGCTCGACGAGCGGGATTTCGTCCTTGTCGGCGCCGGCGGCAAGCGCCAGGTTGGCCGCGTGCAGGCGCATGTGGCCTTGGACGATGCCTTCGCTGCAAAGCGCGCGGAGCGCGGCGAGGTTCTGCGCCAGGCCCGTGGCCGCGCAGATGCGCGCGAGGTCTTCGGCGTGCTGCACGCCCAGGATCTTGAGCGAGACGCGCGCGCTCGGGTGGATGCGCGTGACGCCGCCCACCGTTCCTACCGCGATCGGAGCGAGGAAGCGGCCCTTGAGCTTGCCGTCTTCGTACTTCCACTCGGTGATCGAGTGGTAGCGTCCGCCGAGCGACATGTAGGAATGGATGCCGGCCTCGACCGCGCGCCAGTCGTTGCCCGTGGCGATGAGCACCGGGTCGATGCCGTTCATGACACCCTTATTGTGGGTCGTGCCGCGATACTGGTCGACGTTGGCAAAGAGCGTGGCTTCCTGGATGGCGATGCCGAGCTCGGGAGTGATGTCGGAAATTTCGCAGGTCGCTTCGACGAGCTTGGTGTCGACGAGGTTCGAAAGAATGCACAGGCCGACGGATTCGCCGGTGAGCTGCTCGAGCGGGCCTTTGAGCGCCTCGCAGACCTGGTTGATGAGGTTGGCGCCCATCGCGTCGCACGGGTCGCAGAGCAGGTGCAGCACGGCCATCGTTTCGCCGTCGGGGCGGGCGAGCCTGCGCACTTGCAGCTCGCGAATGCCGCCGCCACGCGCGACGAGGTTCGGGACCGTGTCGTTGGCGATCGTCAGCAACATGGCGTTGTTGGCTTCGACGAGATTCGAAAACACCTCGGGATCGCGCACGGTCGGGAATTGAATCTGTCCGATGATCAAGTTGCCGAGCGCGCGCGTTTTGAAGCCGCCGTTGCGGCGAACCCACTTGGCCGAGGCCGAGGCGGCGGCAACGATCGAGGTTTCTTCGACGGCCATCGGGATGGCGACGTCGCGGCCGTCGATATTGAAATGAGTGGCGATTCCCAGCGGGAGCGTGAAGAGTCCGACGACGTTTTCGATCAGGTGTTCGGCCTGGTCGATCGTAAGACTCGAGCCAGAAGCACCGAGGGCTTCGATTTCTTCGTGCGACAGACCAGCGAACTCTTTGAGGCGCGCTTGTCTCTGCTCGAGGGTGAGCTTTGAGAAGCCTTCGAATGGAGAAGTCATAGTAAGGGGATTAAATTGCTTTAAAAACCGTGTCACGTCAAGTAAAAGGGATTAAAAATCCTATGCTTAAATCAAACGTCCGCACGTCGACCCCGGAGTTTAAGAAGTACAAGGAATACCACGAGGGTCTTCTCCAAAAGCTTCGAGATATCGAGGGCAAAGCCGAACAGGGCGGAGGACCGGACGCGCGCAAACGCCACGAAGAGCGCGGAAAACTTTTCGTCCGCGAGCGTGTTCGGGAGCTCCTTGATCCGGGCAGCGCGTTTCTCGAGCTCGGGAAGCTGGCTGCCCACGGCATGTACGACGGCGACGCGCCCGCCGCGGGGCTGGTCACCGGCATCGGCACCGTGCACGGCCGCGAGGTGATGGTCGTCGCCAACGACGCGACGGTGAAGGGCGGAACGTATTTTCCGACGACCGTGAAGAAGCACCTTCGCGCCCAGGAAGTGGCCGAGCAGAATCGCCTCCCGTGCGTTTATCTCGTCGACTCGGGCGGCGCGTTCCTCCCCATGCAGTCCGACGTGTTTCCCGACAAGGAGCACTTCGGAAGAATTTTCTACAATCAGGCGAACATGTCGGCCAAGGGCATCGCCCAGATCGCGGCCGTGATGGGCTCGTGCACCGCCGGCGGCGCTTACGTGCCGGCGATGAGCGACGAGACGATCATCGTGCGCAAGCAGGGAACGATCTTCCTTGGCGGCCCGCCGCTCGTGAAGGCGGCGACCGGTGAGATCGTGACCGCCGAAGACCTCGGCGGCGGCGACGTCCATGCCCGCACGTCGGGCGTCGTCGACCATCTCGCGGCCAACGACAAGCACGCGCTGCAGATCGCGCGCGACATCGTCTTCAACCTCAACCGCGAGGCGCCGGCCGGTGCCGGAGCGCTCGCTGCCCGCCAGTCGCCCGAAGACCCGGCGTATGATCCTTCCGAGATCCTCGGCATCGTGCCGAGCGAGCTGCGCATCCCGTACGACATCCGCGAAGTGATCGCCCGCATCGTCGACGGCTCGCGCTTCCACGAGTTCAAGCCCCTTTACGGCACGAC
>JACQAX010000297.1 GCA_016194795.1 Deltaproteobacteria bacterium
CCATATGCGCCATGGCCATCTGTTGTATCCGGCGCAGGCGCTGGTAATACGGGTGGGCAATAATGGCAAAGATCAACGGGTGGTTAATGGTAATAAAACCATATACCGGGTCGTTAATGATCTTTCTTTTAATAGCTGTCATCCTGTTGTTGAATTGTTAAATCACTGGTTTTTACAGCCAGCAAAAGTACAAATAAGAATCCCATTAGGCAGAATGAAATAGATTTACTTTGTTATTTTAACAACCTACCCGGTTAAACCACATTCTATCGCAGCCAGTTCTACTTTCTGATTTTATTTTTTTATTCATTCTTGGTTGTTTGTATTTTGGGATAAATCATGGTAACCCCAAACGTCAAACCCCAAACTCCAAACCTGAACTATGGCTGTAGCAAAAATTTTATGGGTTGATGATGAGATCGAAAGCCTGCAATCGCAGAAATTATTTCTCGAACACAAAGGATATGAAGTACAAACTTTAACCAATGGATTTGATGCCATAGAGTATGTAAAAGAAAATCCTGTGGATGTGGTATTGATGGATGAAACCATGCCCGGCATTACCGGCCTCGAAACGCGTGGATGGCGCCGTAGTGGACTGTCGAGTTCACTTCGGAGGGCAAAGCCGTCCGCGGAGAACGCCGCCCGCTTCAGTCGCATGTTCCGATCTTGGACAGCGCGCGCGTTTTTTTGTGGGCCCGCGCGGCGCGCGCGCGTTAGCATGATCAGGATGAGACACTCACCAAGGATGGTGCTGGCGGCGCTTCTGCTCGGATCGTGCGCGGCCGGCTGCGGCGGCGGCGACACGGCTTCGGGCCAGTCGACGGCGGCGCCGGCGGACGCGGCGCCGTGGGTCGGCGAGGAGACCACGAACACGCTGCTCCTCTCGCGCTTCAACAAGTACGCGAGCACCGGCTACAGCAGCTGCTGGGGCTACACCGCGTCCGATGGGCGCGAGTACGCGCTCGAGGGCGCGCGCGTCGGGACAAGCATCGTTGACGTCACCGACGGGACCAACCCGGTCGAGATCGCGCTCATCCCCGGCCCGCTCTCGAGCTGGCGCGAGCTCAAAACCTACCAGCACTACGCGTACGTCGTGACCGAAGCCGGCGGCGGCATCCAGATCATCGATCTCGCCGACCTGCCGGTGAGCGCGACGCTCGCGGCGACCTTCACGGGGATCGACCGCGCGCACACGGTCAGCATCGATGAAGCGCGCGGCATCCTTTACACCGGCGGCGGGGAAGCGCGCTCGTCGCACGCCTTCAGCCTGGCCGACCCCCTGCATCCCGTCGAGCTCGGGCTGGTCGACGTGCCCCGCTACGTCCACGATCAGGTCGCCGTCGGAAACCTTCTCTATCTCGCCGAAGGCGCCGACGAGTCGTACTCGATCATCGACGTGACCGATCCGGCCGCGCCCGTGAGCAAGCTGCGCTGGCACAACGACGGCGACGTCGAAGCCGCCTTCGGCACGACGGACGCGGGTCACGGCACCGGCAGCTCCGGCTCGTTCGCCCACAACGTCTGGCCCACCGCCGACGGCCTCTCGGTGCTGACCACCGAGGAGGCGACGGGCCGCACCGTCAAGCGCTGGGACGTCTCGGTGCCGGGCGCGATCCGGCTCACCGCCGAGTACCTCGGCCCCAACGGCCTGGCCCACAACGTCCACGTCAAAGGCGGCCTCGCCTACCTCGCCCACTACGCCGCCGGGCTGCGCGTGGTCGACCTGAGCGACCCGTCGCGGATGCCCGAAGTCGCCGCGTACAAGAAGGCGGGTTTCCTCACGCGCGGCTACAGCGGCGTGTGGGGCATCTACCCTTACTTCAAATCGGGGAAAATCCTGCTTTCGGACATCGAAGACGGCCTGTACATTGTTTACTTCGATGGAGCCAGGGAACCTTGACCGGTTGAAATCCATTCTGCTCGCGCTCGCCGTGGCCGGCGCCGTGGTGTATTGCCCCATGGCGCGCTCCAGCTCGCCACCGAAGAAGTATTTCAAGAAAGGCGAGAAATACGAGGCGCTGCCGTTCGGCTACGGCTGGCCGCCCGAAATCTGCGACGGGCGGGTGCCGCTCGACGGCGGCGTGGTCCGTCTGTTTCAGAACCGAAACGAGCCGGGCGACATCTTGCCACCCACGAACATGCCCGCGCCCACCGCCGACTACTACCTGAGCGACGAGGTGCCATGTGTCAGCGGCAAGCCCGAGGGCCTCGCCCGCTCGTTTTCGTACGGCGGCAAGGTCGCGAGCGCGATGCCCTATCGCAACGGACTGCTGCACGGAACGGTCAAGCACTACTTCGCGGACGGCAAGCTGAGCCTCGAGAGCCTCTACTCGGAGGGGAAGAAAAACGGGAAAACCGTCGAGTACGAAACCGACGGCGCGGTGAAGAGCTCGGTCGAGTACGTCGCCGACCAGCCTTCGGGCGCGGCCATCTACAACGATCATTATAAGAAGCTCAGCATCGCGTACCGGTACGAGAACGGGCGCGAGCTGGGCGAACCCGAGATCACCGCCGCCAGCGCGCAGAACGGGCTCATCACGGCCGCCGGCTCGGGCTGGCTCGGCCAGATGAAAAAATTCCTGGCGGCCGGCGCCAAGGCCGGTGAGCCGGGCGACGGCGAATACGTGCCGGACACTCCGATGATCGCGGCCCTCGAGCACGGAGCCAACCCGAACCTCGCCGACGGCGAGGGGCACACGGCGCTGCAGGGGGCGATCCAGTACGGCTACGTCGAAGTGGTCGAGCTGCTCATGAGCAAGGGCGCCGACCCGTCGCTCAAGGACAAGTCGGGCGCGAGCCCGCGCTCGCTGGCCGAGGCGAGCCCCAAGAAGGCCGAGCTGCTGCCGCTGCTCGAGGGAAAGGCCAGGGCGCGAGCCGCGGTCGACGCCCGCGCGCGGGCCGAGTGCGAGCGAAAGTCCGAGTACCTCTCGCGCCTGGCGCAAGCCGACCGCGCCGGCCTGGCCAAGCTCTTCGAGACCTGCCCGGCCGACGCGATTTCCCGCAAGAGCCTCGACGACGCGATGCTTGACTCGGCGATGCGCGGGCGGCTCGACAACGTGAAGCTGTTCCTCGGCAAGGGTGCGTCGCTTCAGGCGACCGAGGGCCAGTGGCACGAGACGGCGCTCAACCTCAGCGCGCGCGAAGGGCGCACCGAGGTCGCGCTGTACCTGCTCGAGCGAGGCGCGCAGCCGGACACCGCCGACATTCATGGGTATACGCCGCTCATGCGAGCCGTCCACGGCGAGCACGTCGAGATCGTCCGCGCGCTCCTCGGTAAAGGCGCCAAAGCCGACCTCAAAAACAAGAGCGGCCAGAGCGCGCGCGACCTCGCGAAGGCGTGCCGGAGCGAGGAGCTCAAGGCTCTCTTCCGTTGACAGGCCAGAGCGACGCGAGAGACTCTCGCGTCCATGGCAATCAAAGAGCTCAGCGAAGAACAGATCCGCACCTGGTCGCTCAGGAAAAAAGACGAGTGGTGGCTGAAAAACGTCTACCGCGGCAACATGCCCCAGCTCAACGCGCGCTCGGCGATCACGGGGATGCTGCTTGGCGGAGTGCTGAGCCTGACGAACCTCTACGTCGGCATCCGCACCGGCTGGACGCTCGGCGTGGGCATCACGTCGGTGATCCTGTCGTTTGCCATCTTCAAGCTTTTCGCGCGCCTCAAGCTCGGAAAAGAGATGACCGTGCTCGAGAACAACGCCATGCAGTCGGTGGCGACGAGCGCGGGCTACATGACGGCGCCGCTGATCTCGGCCCTGCCGTGCTTCATGCTCGTCACCGGCCGGCCGATTCCCATGTGGCATTCGCTCGTCTGGATGATCCTGCTCTCGCTTCTCGGGGTGCTTTACGCGTTTCCGCTGAAGAAACGCTTCATCAACGACGAGCAGCTTCCGTTTCCCGAGGGCAAGGCCGCGGGCGTGGTGCTCGACAGCCTGCACACGGGCGTGGGCGCCGACGGCGACTTCAAGGCGCGCCTTCTGATGGGCTCGGGCGGGCTTTCGGCGGTCATCGAGTTCCTGCGCAACGAGAAGGTCATGGGCGCTTTGCGCCTGCCTTTTCTTCAGCTTCCCGAGTACTGGGATAACTTTGTGTATAAGTTCGCGACGCCCGCCATCCTGGGCACGCCGCTCAAGGATCTCGGCGTCCGCCTCGAATCCTCGATCGTCATGGTCGGCGCCGGCGGCCTGATGAACTTCAAGACGGGCTTCTCGCTGCTGCTCGGCGCGTTCCTCAACTACCTTGTGCTCGCGCCCATCATGATCCACGAGGGCGTGATCAAAGGGACTGGCTTCAAGAACATCACGATGTGGGCGCTCTGGGGCGGCGCCGCGATGATGACGACCTCGTCGCTCTTCTCGTTTTTCTCGAAGCCGAAGGTGATCCTCCAGGCGTTTCGCAACCCGTTCACGAAGAGAAAGGCGCGCGAGGGCGAGGGCGACGTCCTCAAGCACATCGAGCTCCCGATGGGCGTGTCCCTCGTCGGCATTCCGATCGTGGGCCTCGCCCTCGTCATCCTGGGCAAGCAGTTTTTCGGCATCGAGTACTGGCTGAGCGCCGTCGCCATCCCGCTCGTGTTCGTGTTCACGCTCATCGCGGTGAACTCGACGGGCCTCACCAGCGTCACGCCCGGCGGCGCGCTCGGCAAGCTCACCCAGCTCACCTACTCGGTGCTCTCGCCGAACAACATCCCCATCAACGTCATGGCGGCCGGCATCGGCAGCTTCTCGGAGGTGAGCAGCGACA
>JACQAX010000298.1 GCA_016194795.1 Deltaproteobacteria bacterium
GCAGGCTGCCGTCGGCGGCCGTGCCGGTCACGATGACGAGCAGCCAGAGCACGAACTGATACGTCATCTCCTGCGACGGCTCGGTGGCGCAAAGGCGCCCGAAGGTGCGGAACGGCCAGCTCACGACCCAGCCGAAGAAAAAGACGAGATAGCCGACGACCTGATACGTGACCGACTCGCCGTTGCGGCGGCAGACGATCTGGCGCAGGTCGGCCGGCGACGCGCGCCCGCTTACCACCTCGCCCAACGCCTGCTGCACGCCCGCGAAGCTGTTCTGCTTGCGCTGGAAAGCGAGGCGGTACGCCGCCGAGAGCTGCTCGAGCTGCTCGGCCTGCAGGACGACGCCGCCCAGCGCCTGCTCGATGTCGTTCATCAGCAGCTGCTCGGCCGCGGCGGGGCTCTGCTGATACGCGTGCCGGTACTTGGCGACCTCGATGGGGCTGGCCCAGCGGATGTAGAGGTAGGAGCGGCTGGCGAACTTGTTCTCGTAGTTGGTGCCGTAAACGTAGATGCGGAGCCCGAGCTTCCAGCCGCTTTCGGCTTCGGCCTTGAGCGCGATGTGCGCCGCGCCCGGGCGCAGGGGACGACGCAGCCGCGCGGCGTGGCCCGGCGTCGTCTCGGGAAACACGCTGAACCAATGCCCGCGCTTGAGCAGCTCGGCGGCGCGCGCGAAGGTCTTCTCGTTGCGCGCCTTGCGCTCCTCGGGCGTGTACTTCGTGTCGTTGGCGCGCACGACGGGCACGTGCCGGAAAAACCTCAGCACCGGGTTGACGCCGAAGAGGCGACAGATCGAGTCGCGCGCGAAGACGAACGGCCAGACGGGCGCCACCATCGTGGCGATCATGTCGTCGAAAAAATAGTTGCCGTAGTTGGAGACGAGGATGCCGGGGTGGTCTTGAAGGCTCGGCTGCATCGCGAACGGCGCGCGCGTGATGTTGCGGATGCGGTAGGTTCCGAAAAGGATCGGATAGTCGATGAGCCAGCGCACGAGCATGAGCACGCCGCCGCGGACGGTCTCGAACATCCTAGCGCACCTCCACGTGCCGGACCGAGAGCTGCAGGCGCTTCACGCCCTGCCACTCGTTCCAGCCCGCGTTGACCCAGACATCGGCTTTCGCTCCGTTTTCGAGGCGCTCGCAGCGGACGGCGTTGAACCACACGGCCTCGAGGCGCTCGTAGCGCAGCTTGAGGTGTTTTTCTTTCATGACCTTCACGCCGCTGCAGCTCACGTTGGAGAGCTTGAGCACCGGCTCGGGAAACTGGTGGCCGAACGGCCCGAGCTTCTCGAGCTCCTCGACGAGCTTGGCGTCGATCTCGTCGAGCGAGACCTCGGCGTCGAAGCGGCGCTCGCGGTGGTAGCTCTCGGCGCCGAGCGTGACCGCCATGTGGGCGTTCAGCGCCTCGGTGAAAGCCGCGAGGCCCTCGCGCTTGAGCGCCACGCCGCCGGCATGCGCGTGGCCGCCGAAGTTGGTCAGGTGCGAGCAGACGGAGGCCGCGGAGATGGCGGCGAGAATGTCGATCTTGGCGAACGAGCGCACGCTGCCCTTGAGGCTGTCGGCGGCTCCCTCTTTTTCGGCGAGGATGAACGCCGGGCGGCCGAACTCTTCGGCGATCTTCGAGGCGACGATGCCGACCACCCCTTCGTGCCAGTTCGCGGCGCCCGCGGGCGGCGCCAGCACGAGCGCGCGTGGCCAGGGGCCGAACTGCGCGGCCGGAATCCGGGCGGCAAGCTCCTTCCACTTCGGGTCGGCGAGCTGCTGCTCGGCCTGCGCGCGCGCCTGGAGCTGCACGTCGTCCTGCGTCGCGCGGCGCTCGGTGTTGATTTTCTCGAGCTCGGCGGCCATCTTGCGCGCGCTCTCGAGATCGTCGCTCGTCAAAAGATCGAAAGCGGCGCGCGCCGACTTGAGGCGGCCGGCGGCGTTGATCCGGGGACCGAGCACGAAGCCCATGTGCATCGAGGTCGGCTTCTCGATTTTGGCGGCCTCGAGCAGGGCTTTGATCCCCGCGCGAGGCTGGCGCGCCATGAGGCGCAGGCCGTGGGTGACGAGGATGCGGTTCACGCCGCGCACGTCGACGACGTCGGCGATGGTCGCGACGGCGACGAGATCGAGCAGGCGCACGAGGTTCGGCTCCTGCTTGCCCTCGAAGAAGCCCAGCTCGCGAAGCTTCGCGCGCAACGCGGCGGCGAAGAAAAACGCCAGACCCGCGCCGCAAACGTTGAGCAGCCCGGATGAATCCTCGGAACGCTGCGGATCGACGACGGCGAGCGCGTCGGGCAGCTCGGCGCCCACTTTATGGTGGTCGATGACGATCAGGTCGACACCCAGCTCGCGGGCGCGCTTGGCCGGCGCGACGGCGGTGATGCCGCAATCGACGGTGATGATGATCTTGGCACCCTCGGCGGCGAGCTTCTCGACGGCCGCGACGTGCACGCCGTAGCCCTCGCTGAAGCGGTTCGGCTGGTACGGGACGACCTCGACGCCGATGCTCTTGAAAAAATCGACGAGCAGCGAGGAGCCGCACGTTCCGTCGACGTCGTAGTCGCCGTAGACGGCGATCCGCTCCTCGCGATGCGTGTCGTGCACGATGGCCTCGGCGACGCGCGAGACGGCCTTCTCCATGTCGATGATCGAGAACGGGTCGGGCAGCTGCGAAAGCTCGGGCTTCAGGAAACGGTCGAGCTGCTGCGCCGACCGAAGCCCCCGGTTCCAGAGCAGCCGGGCGACGACGGGATGGCAAAGCAGGTAGTTCTGGATCTCACGCTCGGACGTCAGTAAAGAATCGCCCTCGTCCGCGCCGATGCCCCAGGTCTTCCTGGTATTGCCGCCTGCGTCCATCAGCTGGCCGACTTGCCCCCGAGCACGGCGCGGTCGCCGTACTTGGCCGCGCGCTCACGCTTCTCTTGCAGGTGCGTGAGCCAGATGAGGATCGGGCTCGCGATGAACACCGACGAGTACGTTCCGACGACGATGCCGATGCACATCGTGAAGGCGAAGTCGTGGATGACGCCGCCACCGTAGATCATGAGCGCGACGACGACGAGCAGCGTGCAGCCCGAGGTGAGGATCGTGCGCGAGAGCGTCTCGTTGACCGAGCGGTTGATGTTCTCTTCGAGCGAGCGGTTCGGGTAAGCCTTGACCGTCTCGCGGATTCGGTCGAAGACGATGATCGTGTCGTTGTTGGAGTAGCCGATGATCGTCAGGATCGCGGCCAGGATCTGCAGCGAGAACTCCTTCTGCAGCAGGATGAAGATGCCGATGGTGATCATCGCGTCATGGACGAGCGCGAGGATCGCGCCCGGGCTGTAGCGGTAATCGAAGCGGATCCACACGTAGATCAGGATGCAAAGCAGCGTGTAGAACATCGAAAGGAAGCCCGACTTGCGGAGCTCGCCGCCGGCCTGCGGGCCGACGACGTCGACGCGCTGGAGCTCGAAGTCGCTCTTGCTCATCGTCTTGAGGAGCGTGTCGTCGACCTTTTTGCCGGCCTGCTGCAGCCCGGCCTCGTCGCCGCGGAACTTCACCAGGAACTGGTTGTCGCCCTCGGCTCCGAGCGACTGGATCATGAGATTCTTGAAGCCGGCGTCTTCGAGAGTCTTGCGCAGGTCGCCCATACTCTCGGTCTTGTGGAACTTGAGCTGAACCTCGGCGCCGCCGCTGAAGTCGATGCCGTAGTTCGGGCCCTTGGTGATCCAGAGAACCACCGACGCGAAGATGAACAGCACGGAGAGCGACATCCACAGCTTGCGTTTGCCGACGAAATCGAAATTCGTGTTTTTTGGGATGATTTCAAGCATGGTCTTTTTCCTTTTAGATGCTCAGCTCTCGGACGTCGAACTTGTCGAGCCACCATTCGAACACCATCTCGCAGACGAAGACGGCGGTGAACAGCGACGTCACGATGCCGATGAGCAGCGTCACCGCGAAGCCCTTGATGGGTCCGCTACCGTAATTGAAAAGCACGATCGCCGCGATCGCGTTGGTCACGTTGGCGTCGAGGATCGTCGTGAGCGCCTTCCTGAAGCCGGCGCTGACGGCTACCTTTGGCGGCTTGCCGGCGCGCACCTCCTCGCGAATACGCTCGTAGATGACGACGTGGCAGTCGACCGCGATGCCGACCGTGAGCGCGATGCCCGCGATGCCCGGCAGCGTGAGCGTGGCTTCCATCCCCACGAGGATCGCCAGCGTGAAGAGCACGATGAGCATGAGCGAGAAGTCGGCGATCACGCCGCTCACGCGGTAGTAGAACGCCATGAACAGGAAGATCGCCAGAATGCCGACGATGCTCGCGAACTTGCCCTTCGTGATCGAGTCGGCGCCGAGGCTCGGGCCGACCACGCGCTGCTCGAGAAACTCGAGCTGGGCCGGCAGGGCGCCGGCACGCAGGACGATCGCGAGGTCCTTGGCTTCCTTGAGGAGCGTGTTGTAATCGCCCGTGCCGAGCGTGATCTGCGCCACGCCGCTGGGGATGCGCTGGATGATGTTCGGCGCCGAATGCACGATGCCGTCGAGCACGATCGCGAGCTGCTTGTGGACGTTCTCGCCGGTCACGTGGTCGAACTTCTCCGCGCCCGTCGAGTTGAAGCGCAGACCGACCTGGGGCTTGTTGTCCTGGGGATCGATCTGAACGTAGGCGTCTTTCAGGTCGTCGCCGGTGACGTCGGCCTTGTTGTGGAGCAGGTACGCGATGCGGCCGAGGCGGCCTTCGCTGCCGGCGCGGCGGCCTTCACGCTCGAAGGCGATCTCGGTGCCGGCCGGGATCTTGCCCTTGGCGAGCTCGTTGACCTTGCGGACGTAGTCGGAGAAGCGCTCCCCTTCCACGTAGTGGACGTTGTTCTTGGCTTCGATCTCGGAGACCATCGCCGCGACTTCGTCGTGCGACATCTTCTCGGAAGCTCGACCGACAGGCGGTCGGTGCCCTGGCTCGTGATGACCGGCTCGGCGACGCCGAACTCGTCGATGCGGTTGCGGATGACCTCGATCGACTGGTTGATCGTCTTCTCGCGAACGTTATCCTTATAGAGCTTGCTGATGCCGAACTGGTAGGAGCTGCCCTTGTCCTCGGTGACTCGGAAGGTGTCGTAGTCCTTCTTCACCATCTGGTAGAGCTTGGCCTTGGCATCGGCCGAGGAGCACTCGACGTTGATCTTCGGGTCGTCGGAGAGCTCGGAGCCCTCGTTCTTGGCGACCTTGGCCGGACTGCAGGCGATCGTCTTTTTCTTCAGATCTTCGTTCAGGTTGTCGGCCAGGCGATCGGCGACGTCGCCGAAGACCTTGCGGAAGTCGACGCCGAGCACCATGTACACGCCGCCCTGCAAGTCGAGGCCGAGATTGATCTTCTGCTTGAAGAAAAACTTGGTCTTCTGCGGATCGAGGTTGAGAACCGTGGGCGTCACGTAGATGAACGCGCCAACGGTAACGACGAAAAGCAGAGCCAGCTTACCCCACCAACTCCGAGACATTCGAATCTCCTATTGAAACTTTATTGAGCGCCGCCTTCAGCGGCGCTTGTGCATTATCGAGAAGCCGTGGCTTCGAGGCCTTTGCCCGTCGCCAGGTCAGGATTCACTGCAGCAATCTGCGTCCTGAGAACCTTCACCTTCACGTTGGAAGCGATCTCGACGGTGAGCACTCGGTCAGTGATTCCCGTCACCTTGCCGATCAAGCCGCCCGTAGTGACGACTTCATCACCCTGAGAGAGCTTCCCAAGCGTTTCCTGGTGTTCCTTCATTTTCTTCTGTTGCGGGCGGATGATCAAGAAATAGATCACGCCGAACATGAGGACGAAGGGCATGAGCATGCCGAAAGGTCCTGGCTGCGGAGGCGCGCCGGCCTGCGTGGCGGTAGTCGTGGTGGCGGTGGTGGTGTTCGCGGCGCCGGGAGCCGGCGGCGTCGACTGGGCAAAAGCTTGATTCATGGTCAACCTTTCAAACTGAGTAAAATAGTTGAGTTTTAGTCTTTATAAAGAAGGGTGGCCTCTTCGTCAAACCGATTCTCTCGGATTGCGGCCCTCAAACGCCGCATGAGCGCCAGGTAGAAGCTGATGTTGTGGATGGTGTTGAGCACCGAGCTCAGGATTTCGCCGGTGACCAGAAGATGGCGCAGGTACGCACGCGTGAAGTTCGCGCAGGTGTAGCACCGGCACGTCGGATCGAGCGGCGCCCGGTCCTCGGCGTACTGGGCGTTCTTGATGTTGACCTTGCCCTCGCTGGTGAAGAGCTGGCCGTTGCGCGCGTTGCGGGTCGGCATCACGCAGTCGAACATGTCGACGCCGTGAGCGGAGGCGACGATGAGGTCCTGAGGCCGGCCGACGCCCATGAGATACCGCGGCTTGTCGGCGGGCATGA